>JAUSBQ010000188.1 GCA_030651965.1 Pseudolabrys sp.
GGTCGACATCCCGCAGGAGGCGTTCATCGCGGCGCTGAAGGTGGATACGTGAGGGAATATCTTAATCGTTGGGAGCAAATTGTGTTTCCGCCGAAAATCAAGTCGGCAAAACTTCCTTCCATTTATTTTCGTAGACCAACACGTCAGCCCAAGGAATACCGGTAAATAAGGAAACCTTATCTTGGGTTCGTCCTCGGGCGAGACCTCGTTCTTGGTAGTTACGTATTCCCGAATTCACTTGCTCCTGCGTAAGGATAAAAAAACGATTGGCGCCCTCGTCTTGGGACCAGAGCAAACACATAATACAGGTTCGTCCGCTGAGGCTTTTCTCGAACGCCCCAAAAAGCCGGCCTATACAGACCCTTCACATCTATGAGGAAAGACACGTCGTTCGGGCTTATCACCATCAAATCTATAGCCGGATGATTTCCGAGTGTCAGTGCGACTTGGTAGTTTCGCTTGCATAGTTCGCTTGCTACCGCGAATTGGGCAGCCCACTGTGTCCGATGAGCTGATCTACGTTCTTTCACAGATCCTCTGCCTTACAGCCGGTAAGACGGATTAGCGCAGCGCAATCCGCCGCTTCGCTCAACCGATGGCGGGTTACGCCTTCGGTTAACCCACCCTACAACTAACGGTTACTCCGCCGCCTGCGCCGGCTTGAGCAGCTTCGCTTCCTTCATTTCGTCATGCAGCGCAATCGGGTCCCAGTCGTAACCATTGGGCCACGTCAGTGCGCCGTCCTCGATAAAGACCCGTTGAAAATAGCTCGCGTCTTTCAGGGGTTCGGCCATCGGTCCGGTCTTCTTTGAAAAAATTTCGGCAAAGTCGCGCACGCCAATGGTGCCATCGGAGAATTCGATCTCCAGCCTGTGCCCGCCCCGCGATTTGACTCCGATCACGTCAATCATCATTCCAGCCCCGCGATCTTTTCCATGGTGCCGTCGATCCGTGCCGCTTGCCAGTTTCGCATAAGCGCCTCGCGCCGCAAAGCGCTCCATTCCTTGAGCACTCGAGCGACGGTCGGCGGTACTTTGCCGCCAATGATTTCGCCGTCTTCAATTCGAACGCGCGCGCGAAAGCCCTGATATCGCACATGGAAATGTGGCGGCGCGTGGTCATTGAAGAACATGCGCACCGAAATTCCCAGAAAGTAGGCGATTGTCGGCATGTCGGCCGCCCCCTAAACGCCGATCCAGCAATTCACTATAGCCGCAGTAATGCTTCTCCGCAGCCACTCCCGGCAGCCCGTAGGGCGGATTAGCGCAGCGTAATCCGCCATTCGCTCGATATGCGATCGGATTTCCGCTTTCGCGAGAATGAGCGGAAAATTGCACTGCCGCCTGCGCCGACTTAAGCAACTACCGCCGGTCCGCTCCATCGGCCGCCGCCACAGCCATCTCGATTTCACGCCAGAATTTTTCATTCCCCTTCTTGGTGATGCAGACCTTGATGCGGTGCGGCGGCGGACCATGCCGACAGGTATGCGCGAGTTCGCCGGCGATCATCGCGTCGCACCAAACGTAGCTATGCAGATAGCGCCGGTTGGCCCGATGCCGCACGCCGCCGCTGAGATCGGACCAATGCCAGCCGCTCGCATCGGCGAGCCGATAGGCAGCGTGCCGATGATCGTCGAACTGCCGTCGAACCCAGACGACCGGACCGGGCTCCGCCGCGAGCGCCGCCGCGTCGCGGTCGCGCTGGCGATCCTCGGCCGTCTTGAACAAATACCGCTTCTCAAGGAAGAACGGATGCTGCTGGACGTAAGGGACGCAGATGTTGCTGCCTTCCCCCGTGGCGCGCATCATGAGCTCGAACGGAGCGGCGCCGGTCACGATGGCGCCCTCGATGGCAGCGCCCGCCGCCTTCCGTAACCGGGCTTTTCTTTCCGCTTTCGTTTCCACTGTTCGATCACCCGAAAAGCCATGCGGGCCTCGAACCTGGCATGCCCGCGGATGGACGCTACTCTGCCGCATCCGCCCGCCGCCGTCACCGCGCCGCCGCGACCGCCCGCTCGGCCGCGTGCACGCTGCGCCCGCCGCGCTCGCCCGCCAGCACCCAATCCGCATCCAAACTACGGATCGGCACGGCCAGATCGGCCGGGATGCGGCCGGAGACCTGCAAGGCCATATAGCGCATGCAGGACACGCGCAGGAACGAGGCGAAGTTCGACAGGTCGGCGCCCACCTCGGCCAATTCGTCGTAGAGCTTGGCGATGAGCTGGTTGATGCTCATGCCGTCGCGCGCGCCGATCTCCTCCAGCACCTGCCAGAACATTGTCTCCAGCCGGATGCTGGTCGATAGGCGATGCAGCCGCAGCGAGCGCGTCTGCGGCTGATAAAGCGCCGGATCGGCGCCGATGAAAATCTGGCACATCGCGACCTCCCTTAGAGCCTTATCGTTTCGGATTGAATCAGAGACCCGCCCTAACATTTTGTTTGAGCATGATCTTATCCGAATACCGGTTCCCACTTTTCGGGATCATGCTCTAGCTCGCCCCCGACAGGCGCGCCCATCCTCGGCCGCGTCGGCGCAGGCGGTCAATGGCTGATGCGGGTGCCGAGCACCGTCAGGAACTGCGCAATCCAGGCCGGGTGCGCCGGCCAGGCCGGCGCCGTGACCAGATTGCCATCGGTCTGCGCCGCGTCGATGGCGATCTCGGCATAGCGCCCGCCGGCAAGCTCGACGTCGGCGCGGCAGGCCGGATAGGCGGAACAAGTGCGCTGTGACAGCACGCCGGCGGCGGCCAGGATCTGCGCGCCGTGGCAGATCGCGGCGACCGGCTTGTTGGCGTCAAAGAAGTGGCGCACGGCCGCGATCACGTCCGCGTTGAGCCGCAGATATTCCGGCGCACGGCCGCCTGGAATGACCAGCGCGTCATAGTCTTCCGGCTTGGCCTCGGCGAAGTCGGCGTTGAGCGTGAAATTGTGGCCGCGTTTTTCCGAATAGGTCTGCTGGCCTTCGAAATCGTGGATCGCGGTGGCGATTGCCTCACCCGCTTTCTTGCCGGGGCAGACCGCGTCAACCCGATGGCCGACCGCCTGCAGCGCCTGGAACGGCACCATGATCTCGTAGTCCTCGCCGAAATCGCCGACGAGCATCAGAATGCGTTTGCCTGCCATGAACGTTCTCCCGCGCGGTCTCACGACGCCGCTGCGCGATTATCGTCGCCCCCGTTGGCGGCGGGTGTTAGCCCGCTACTACGACAATGCGGCGGTTCGGCAATGTCGGCATTCCGCAGGAGGCGTTCCTCGCGGCGCTGAAGGTGGATGTGTAGGGTCATCTTGCCATGACCGACAAGATGTTTGCCGTGCGGCATGACCGCATTCAGCAGATCGTTGGTTCGCTCGATGAGGCGGGTCTTGGCGCACTCGATCGCGCGCTGATAGTCGTCCTCGGGCTCGCCCGCTAGCCCATCGGGCGGATGAGCACAGCGTAACCCGCCACGTCATTCGATTGAGCGCCAGTACATGGCTGCACATGCCCCTGACTCACCCATCCCAACCGCGCTAAGCTCGCCCAGCGATCACGCGGCAGGAGCGTCGGCGGCATGCCAGCTGAAACCACCCAGGACGTCATCGAGCTTCGCGTCGACGACGTGGCGCAACTGTTTCACACCCTCGACCCGTTTCCGTTCCGCGAAAAGGATCTCGACCACGAGGCCGAAGAGTACATTGTCGGCTGGGCGCGCGAATTGCCGGCGCAGCACGCCATCACCATCGCGATCGATTTTCCCGACACCGAAGCGCAGCGCAGAACCGCGGGCGATCTCGCCGCCGCCTTCTCCCGCTACTTCGCCGACCGCGCCGGCGCCGTGCAACGCGACCTCAACGAACTGTTCCGGGTCGGCCGCTACTCGCTCGCCATCGGCGTCGCCATTCTCATCGCCTGTCTGATGGCGGCGCATTTCGTCGCCGGCCTGCTGTTCGAGCCGCCGTTCCGGGGGCTGGTCGAAGAGAGCCTGCTGATCCTCGGCTGGGTGGCCAATTGGCGGCCGCTCGAAATTTTTCTGTACGACTGGTGGCCGCTCACGCGCCGGCGCGATCTGTACCGGCGGCTGTCGGCGGCGACGGTCGAGCCCAGGCCGTATCCGATGCCGGGCGCCGCCGGCTCGGGTGCCGGATGACTCTGGTCTGGACGAAATTCGTCATCTGCGCCGCGTTGATCGGCCTCGCCGGGCCGGCGCTGACGCGCTATGGCGACATCATTGCCAGGCGGACCGGCGTGTCGCGGACCTGGATCGGCCTCGTCCTGCTCGCGACCGCGACGTCGCTGCCCGAACTGTTCACCGGCATCAGCGCGGTCACGATCGCCAACGCTCCCAATATCGCGGTCGGCAATGTTCTCGGCAGTTGTCTTTTCAACCTGGCGATGCTGGCCCTTCTCGACCTGTTGCAACGCGACGAGCCGATCTATCGGCGCAGCGACCAGGGACACATCCTGTCCGCGGGCTTTGGCGTCGTTCTGATCGGCATCGTCGGCGTATCCATTTTATTGGCCCGGGACGGCACGTCGCTTGGGTTTTTCAGCATCGGCGCCTACACGCCGATCATCTTCATCCTCTACTTCATCGCCATTCGGTCGGCGTTTGTCTACGAAAGCCAGCGGCCGTCGCCGGCCCAGATCGCGGAAGACAAGGAGGGGATATCGCTTCGCGCCGCCGCCACGCGCTACGCCGTCGCCGCCGCGGTCGTTGTCGCGGCGGGCACCTGGCTGCCCTTCGTCGGCCTGGAGATCGCCGAAGTCATGGGCTGGCGCACGACCTTCGTCGGCACCATTTTCGTGTCCCTGGCGACCACGCTGCCCGAGCTGGTGGTGACGATCAGCGCGCTGCGCCTTGGCGCGCTCGACATGGCGATCGCCAATCTGCTGGGCAGCAATCTGTTCGACATCCTCATTCTGGCGATTGACGATCTTTTCTACACGCGGGGGCCGCTGCTGTCGGCGGCGTCGCCGGTGCATGCCGTCACCGCTTTCGCCGCGGTGATCATGTCGGGAATTCTCATCGTCGCTTTCCTTTACAGGCCGGCGACACGCTTCCATGGCACCATCGGCTGGGTCAGCCTGTCGCTGCTGATCGTCTATCTGCTGAGTTCCTACGCGGTCTATTTGCACGGCCATTGACCGCCGCGCGCCTCTGCCAGCCGCGTCGCGCTGCAACTCTAGTGGTAGATGAACAGTGGGCAGGGAGGCTTCTCGACAAGACCGTTGGTTGTCGATCCGAACAGGAATTCACGCA
>JAUSBQ010000019.1 GCA_030651965.1 Pseudolabrys sp.
GCAGAAATTGTCTCGCCACGGATAGGTGAAGTTGACCGCCGCCGCTTCGTTGAACACCAGCGGAATGCCGTTCACCTTGCAGCTATACTGGCCGTCCTTGCGGCCGAGCCGCCCACTATGGCCGCTGCGGTAGCAGTCGCCCCACGGCATGAAGGATTGCGACTTCACATAGGCCGGTGCATTGGCGATCGGAAAGCGCATCTCGGCATAGACACGATAGTCGGCCTGACCGGGCATCTTGCGCCAGCCGGAATTCGGAATGAGGTCGCCGGGACCGTAATAAGTGAAATCGGATGTCGCGTTCGGCCGCGTCAGATCGAGTTTTGGCGCGGCAACGGTTTGCGGCGTGCCGCCCGCGGTGCGCAGCATCTGCAAGAATTTAACCGCGACCGGGTCGACCTCGCGGCAGGACGGGTACTTGGTCGACGGCCTGCGGTCGTAACACTGGATCGAGACGATGTAGGGAACGCCGAACCGTTCGAACACGTAGCGCACATGCGCCTCATGAAGGACGCGGCGGATGCCGGGGAAGGCCTCCTGCAATGCCTTGGCCGGAAATACCTCGGCATGATCCCGGCCTTCGAGGTCATAGGTATAACTCGCGCCGGTGATCTCGATTTCGACCGGCTTCTTTTTATAGTGGAACTTGAAACCGCCATCGCCGTGATTGAGCGTGAAGGTGCCGGTATAGCCGGCGACGCCAGGCAGGAAGTACTTGGTAGGATGGAACGGCCCGAAATACTTGTCCGAGCTTTGCGCGTCCGGCTTGCCATCCGCGACATCGGCGCGGAAAGCGTCGATGTCGATCGGCAGCAGAACCGGAACGCTGCTGCTGCCGATGCCGGCAAAGCGCTTCTCGGTCTGCGCGTTGATGCGGGCAAATTCCGCCGCAGGCTCGCCGCCGCCGCTTTCGGGGAGAGACGCCGCTGCCGCCGCCCAATTGACCTGGCTGAGGGTGACGCGGGGCGCTTCGATTTCGGCGGCGGCGGCGCTGCTGGCGATCAGCAACGCTGCGCTCACGATGACCGGAAATCTCAATACACGCCCCTCGACTGCGACCACGCTTTGATCGGTTTGAGCCTAGCGGCTCCGGCCCGGGACGGACAAGGGAGCCAATGCCGCAGGCGCATTAGTCTTTGGCGCGTTCGACGTAGGCGCCGTCTTCGGTCATCACCACCACACGGGTGCCGACGGTGATGTGGGTCGGCACCATGGTGCGCACGCCGTTCGACAGGATCGCCGGCTTGAACGAACCCGACGCGGTCTGGCCCTTCATGGCCGGTTCGGTCTCGGTGATTTCCAGCGTCGCCTTCGCCGGGATTTCGATCGAGATCGCGGCGCCCTCGTGCATCGATAGCTGAACCTTCATGCCTTCCTGCATGTAGGGCGCCATGTCGCCGACGATATCGGCTTGCAATTGGACCTGGTCGTAGGTGACGTCGTTCATGAAGTGGAAGCCGTCGGCGTCCTGATAGAGGTAGGAATATTCCACTTCCTCGACATGGGCGCGCTCGACCGGGTCGGTGGTCTTGTAGCGCATCTGGGTCTTCACGCCGTCGGAAATCCGGCGCATATCGATCTGCGTTGTCGGCGTGCCCTTGCCGGGGTGGAAACTTTCCGCATGCAGGACGACACAGAGCTTGCCGTCGAGATCGACGATATTGCCCTTACGGATTTGGCTGGCGATGACCTTCACGAATGAAACCCTCAAATGTTTGGCAGGCCTTGCAGAAAAGGCCGGATTCGGGCCGCACCATAGCGATCTTGACGGGGTATGCCAGCCCTTCGATTTTCCGGCCGGATCGGCCTGAATGGCCCGGAAAAGCCCGTCCTTCTGGCTGCCAAGCCGTCATGCTGCCCGCCGGCCGCATCTGCTGGCGCGGGGCCGCATTGCCACGGGCCTGCGGGCCTGGTTTGCCGGGGCAGGGTTCCTGGAGGTCGAGACCGCCACCTTGCAAGTCTCGCCCGGCAACGAGACCCATCTGCATGCCTTTGCGACCGGCCTGATCGGCCCGGACACCGTCCGGCATGAGCTTTATCTGCGCACTTCTCCGGAGTTTGCCTGCAAGAAGCTGCTGGCGGCGGGCGAGACTCGCATTTTCGATTTCGCCCGGGTGTTCAGAAATCGCGAAAGGGGCGCGCTGCATCACCCCGAATTCACCATGCTGGAATGGTACCGGGCGAACGCGCCCTACGAGACCTTGATGGACGACTGCGCGGCGCTGTTGGCCGAGGCCGCGCGCGCCGCAGGCAGCACGCAGTTCTCTTATCGGGGGCGCACCATCGACCCCTTCGCCGAGCCGGAGCGGCTGACCGTGGCGGACGCCTTTGCGCGTCACGCCGGGGTCGACCTGTTGGCCACCGTCAAGGGCGGGCAGGGCGAGCGGGCGGCGCTGGCGCAGAGCGCGGCGCAGGCCGGCGTGGCAATCGCTGAAAACGACAGTTGGGGCGACATCTTCAGCCGCATCCTGGCCGAGCGGGTCGAGCCGCACCTCGGCAACGGCCGCGCGACGATATTATATGAGTATCCGCTGCCGCAGGCCGCTTTGGCGCGGCGAAAGCCTGGCAGCGACAGCGTGGCCGAGCGTTTCGAGCTCTATGCCTGCGGCGTTGAGCTTGCCAATGCCTTCGGCGAGTTGACCAATGTTGTGGAACAGCGCACGCGCTTCTCGGCGGCGATGGACGAGAAAGAGCGCATTCATGGCGAGCGCTATCCGGTGGACGAGGACTTTCTTGAGGCCCTCGCAGAAATGCCGCAAGCCTCCGGTATCGCGCTTGGCTTCGACCGGCTGGTGATGCTGGCGAGCGGCGCCGAGCGCATCGATCAAGTGATCTGGACGCCGGTGGTGGAACCATAAACTCTCAAGGTGAGATGCAGTCATGGGATCGACACTTCGCACAGCCGCGCAGATTTGCGACCACGGCTTTGCACCGCCGCAGGATCGCGCCGCGCTGGAAGCCGTCGCCGCGCGCTACGCCGTCGCGCTGCCGCCGGCGCTTGCCGCGCTGATCGACTGCAATGATGTGGACGATCCCATTGCCCGTCAATTCGTCCCGAATGCCGCCGAACTCGTGTCTCGTCCCGAAGAACTGGCCGATCCGATCGGCGATGACGCGCATTCGCCGGTCGAGGGCATCGTGCATCGCTATCCCGACCGCGTGCTGCTGAAGCTGACCCACGTCTGCGCGGTCTATTGCCGCTTCTGTTTCCGCCGCGAGATGGTCGGCCCCGACAAGCCGAATGCGCTGTCGCCCGATGCGCTCGGTGCCGCGCTCGATTACATCCGGACGCATCAGGACATCTGGGAAGTCATCCTGACCGGCGGCGATCCTTTGGTGCTGTCGGCGCGCCGGCTGCGCGAGGTGATGCAGGCATTGGCCGCCATCGACCACGTCAAGGTCATTCGCATCCACACCCGCGTCCCGATCGCCGATCCCAAGCGCATCACGCCGGAGCTGGTGCGGGCGCTCAGGATCAAGGGCAAGGCGACTTACGTGGCGTTGCACGTCAATCACGCCCGCGAATTGTCGCCGCCGGCGCGCACGGCAATCGCCCGCATGGCCGATGCCGGCATGCCGTTGCTGGCGCAGACCGTGCTGCTCAAGGGCGTCAACGACAATGCCGAGACACTCGGCGTTTTGATGCGCGCCTTGGTCGAATGCCGGATCAAGCCGTATTACCTGCACCACGGCGATCTGGCGCCGGGCACCGCGCATCTGCGCACCGACATCGTTACCGGCCAGAATTTGATGAAGGAGTTGCGCGGCCGGTATTCCGGCCTATGCCAGCCAACTTATGTGCTTGATATTCCCAGCGGCCACGGCAAGTCGCCGATCGGGCCCAATTATTTTGAACCGGCCGGTGGCGGCGCGAGCGGTACGATTTCGGTCGAGGATTTCAACGGCAAGCGCCACGTCTACCCGCCGCCGGCGTAAACGGTCAGTGACGGATCGCCATCAGATCGATGAACGTGGCGGCCAGCGCCACGGCGGCGAAGCCGATGAACACGACACCGATGACCACGTTCCACACAACGGTTGCGTCGCGGCGCAGGGCGGCGACAACATTCTTGGTGTTCATCATCATGGCCAGATGCTCCTCACGTGAGCGAAGGTGCAGGACAACGCTTAGCCATGAGGTGAATACACCCCGCCACCATTCCGGTTGTTAAATTGTGCGTGATCTCCCACCGCTTCTGCGCATGCCTGCCATGAGTCGTGCCGATGCGCCGGGGGCGGCGCGAGGGCGCCGAGTCCCGAGTGGCTCTCGCTGCCGAGCCTATTCCTCTTTCGGAGGAGCGGTGTTTGTTTTCTGCCGCTCGGCGGCCATGTTGCTGACGGCAGCCCGCATTTCCGGATGCTTCGACACG
>JAUSBQ010000183.1 GCA_030651965.1 Pseudolabrys sp.
ACTCCAACACTAACCAACGTTCCTTATGGCTTTTCGTTCCATAAATACGGAACACGCGAGCGAAACACCAGGCGCTGCGCGCAAATTCCGCACAGATGAAGGGAGCCAATTTGAAAGGGTGGAGCACTGGACGGCAGCTCAATCCTGCATTGGACCGATGCTAAAATACCCGTCGGCACCCACACTTACATGGCACCATCCGTGCGGATGGAAGCGCCTCCCTTGTGATCACTCGCTCGTCCGAGGGTGCTCTCAAGCGAACTCCTCAACTTCATGGCGGCTCCGCTATAGGCCTCCTCCAAGGTCGCGCCTTCATGGCTGACTGCGATCGGCTGACGGCCGGCCGGTCGAGCCTCCATGAGGCAACGCTTGTCGGCGAGGCCGGATTTGACAGCGTTCTCGTCGCTGAGATGGACTTCGACCCGGGTGATCTGATCGCTGAATTGGCTCAGAGCGGTGTTGATCTCGGCCTCGATCTGACGAACAAGATTGTCACGGCCTTTGATGTTGGCATCTGTATTCACTTGGATTTGCATGAATATTCTCCCTAGCAGGCCGAGTTTCACATCAAGCGGGATTTTGCATCGCGTTGAATTTCGAGTTTAGTCTGGCACGCCGTCGCTCCCAATAGTCCGGCGCTGCACGGCCACAACCCCTCGCTGCTTCGGTAGCCAAAGTCTGAAATTTCGCAGCGTACCGCCAACAATGTGAAGGGAACTCGACTATCCGCGTGCTGCGGTGTCAGCGCACCTTGTGGGAGCGCTCCGGCACGGGCCGCTGCGCTTTTTGTGTCAAAGCGCCCAAGGGCGCAATATCTGAATTTGGGATTGGCTGCATGTCCCGGCTGACGGAACGCGTAGACGGCTGCGGTGTCCCAATATCGGCAACTTTCTTTATCGAAGGGCGCGCTTGGCATTCGAAACGAGATCGCTGCGGACGTTCGTAGCGCGCCGACGTTCAGCCTCTTTGTTCGCGCGCTTCACGGCGGCAGATAGCAGTGTTCGTTTAGCACGGTGCCCGTCACCTTCCGAAGCTGCACTTCCTGATGTCATGGTCAAGCCCGATGGCGCAGCCTGGCCGCGCAACTCGCGCCGTTTGTATCTGCTAAATTCACGCGCTCGATTGCGTCGGTCGCGAAGGTGCTTGATTACATTCGATAGTTCAGCGTCATCCAGCTTCTTTATGACCGGGTGGCGAGTCTGAGCAACCAGTTCTTGCTCGTCTTTCGATAGCAGCCGCTCGTCTCGTCTCGCTGGGGCCATTTTTTGTTCCTCGTCAGTCCCAGAACCTGATCAGTCCCAGCATCCAAATTGCAAAAAGTCTAGGCCACACTCGGTTAGAAAGTTTGATGCAAATCAAAGCGTGATCGTGACAGCCCACAATTATGCACTCTGAAAATGCTTTCTGTTAGTGGATGATCTTAAGTTGGGTTTCCTGACATTTTTCGATGGTCTGGGCGGCGTTGTCATGGGAGTTCAAGTTAGCGCGTCGCATTTGTTGTCACTGACAAGGCCAGCCATCAGATGGGCGAATGAGCAATTCCGGGAACATGTAAATGCCAAGACGCCCCAAACAAGGTCCAGGTCCTGGCGCAGTTTCGATTACAGGTCGGCGCAAAGCCCGTCAGAGCAGTATCGTGCCGCTTCCGGTGCAGAAAAAGAAAGGCGACGCGCTCGAATCCTACGAGCAAACGGTCGAACGGCCAGGGCCCGATTCGGCCGGAACCGAAACACCCGACGAGACTTTGCCACGACCTAATCGTTCAACGCCGGATTGAATACTGATCTGGTCTTGCTCAATTTTGTCAGTAGCGAGCACTCGTCGCGACGATAGAGAATCCGTTCCCTAAAGTTGTTGAATGTCCGCGCCAGCATGATAACCGTGAGAGGCGGTCCAGTGCGTGCGACAAGGACTCGGTAATGGCGAATGCTCACATCCGGTTCCTGGAGGAGTGCCGCTCTGGCAGAGACAGCTTGGCAGTGCGAGCAGAAACTCAGCTCACGAATTGCGGCGGCGGACTGCAAGGAAAGCGAAAGCAACAACGACGAGAACGATCACAAGCAGGCCAATTCCTCCGAACCCACCCATTCCCCAACCCATGCCCCAGCCCCAGTTGCCGCCCATCATTCCACCCGAGCCGGGCCCGTAGGGCTGCGCATTCGCGGACAGGCTCACAGCTCCAAGCGCCAGCGCGGTGGAGAAGAGCAATGCAATTCTGAATGGTGTGGTCATCGTGATCATATCCCTGAAAGTAAGTAGGTTAATTCTTCTACGATCGCCCAGTCGACGTTTTGACCCATCTCAACCACGAGTCATGGGCAATCCACTTTAAGTAGACTCGCCAGATGCTTAAAGGTTCCGACGGCGCGAATCCTACGCTAGTGGGCCACGCCCGATGACTTACATGTATGTCGGACGCGCCAGTCGTCATAGAAAGCATCCAGAGGCAGCGGCGTGAACGCCGAGGGTAGAAGCAAATGACTGAAAATTTCGTGGTCTGCAGCAAATGCGGCACAATTAATCGCTTGCCGCCCTCGCGTCCGGCCATCGACGCCAAATGCGGGAAATGCAAGGCGAAGGTCTTTGCCGGGCATCCGGAGGACGTCGCTGCAGAGGTCTTCGACCGCCAGATCGCGCGCAGCACCATTCCGGTTCTCGTCGATGTCTGGGCACCCTGGTGCGGACCATGCCGCACGATGGCACCGGCTTATGAGGCAGCCGCCCATGAACTGGAACCGCAGGTGCGGCTGATCAAGCTCAATTCCGACGCTGAGCAGGCGGTTGCCTCTCGGCTCGGCATACAAGGGATCCCGACGATGATACTTTTCCACGAGGGCCGCGAGGTGATGCGCACGTCCGGTGCGATGTCTGCGACCCAGATTGTGCGCTGGGTGCGCAACCGCCTGTCCACTGTCGCTGTCTGAGAGCCCGCCGTCGAACCGGCTATTAGCGTAGCTGGAAACTGGCTTTGGCGATTGGCCGCAAGCGGTGATCCGTAAATTATGGCGTGGCTTGAATGGGATCAGGTGCATGAAGGACCCTTACGAGACCCTCGGCGTCAATCGATCTGCGACCGACAAGGAGATCAAGGACGCATTCAAGAAACTGGCACGTAAATTCCATCCCGACCTGCATCCGGACAACAAGGAGGCGGAGGGAAAGTTCAAGGACATATCGGCGGCCAAAGACTTCCTCGACGATAAGGAGAAGCGACGGAGATTCGATGCGGGTGAGATCGATGCCAGCGGAGCAGAGCGGCCGCAGGAGCGGTTCTATCGCGATTTCGCCGACGGTCCTGCCTATTCCTCGCACGCAACGCAGGATGGATTTGCCAACAACGAGGAACTGCAAGAATTTCTAGCGCGAGCTTTTGCGGACAAGGGACGTCGGTCGCAGCGCACGTTTCGCGCTCGTGGCCAGGACGTCAACTATGTGCTCCCAGTTGGCTTCCTTGACGTTGCTAACGGCGCCGTGCGAACGATCACGCTCCCAGAAAGCAAAACTCTGCAGGTGACGATCCCCGAGGGTGCCGAGGACCGGCAGACGTTGCGACTAAAAGGACAGGGCATGCCGGGTTTCGGCGGCGGACCGCCGGGCGATGCCTATGTCGAGCTTCATGTCGAGCCGCATCGGTTCTTTCACCGCAAGGACGACAGTATTCATGTCGAGGTTCCCGTCACCCTAAAAGAAGCGGTGCTAGGCGCACGGATCGAAGTACCGACCATCGGTGGTCCGGTGACGGTAACAGTCCCGAAGGGGTCGAATACCGGCACTACGCTGCGGCTGCGCGATCGGGGCATCCGCGACCGCAAGTCCGGACAACGCGGACATCAAATGATTACCCTGAAAGTCACTCTGCCTGCCGCCGAAGAACCAGAGTTGGTCTCGTTTCTGGAGACGTGGCAGCCAAAGACTCAGCAGGACCCGCGCAAGGAGATGCTGCCATGATCAGTCTCGATGACCTTGTTGAGACGATATCTGCCCTGCAACGCAGTGATCTTGAAGCCTGGATTCGCGAGGAGTTGGTCACGCCGCGGCAGGAAGCGGGAACGCTACTCTTTACGGACATGGAATGCGCTCGGATCCGCCTGATCTGCACACTGCACTACGAACTTGAGATTGATGCGGAGACTCTCCCGGTGGTGTTGACACTGGTCGATCAGCTTTACGACACTCGGCAGCGCCTATTGTCACTGACCGCGGCCGTCGCGGCTCAGGACGAGGACGTCCAAGCGGCGATCATCGCTGCGATGGCGCCAGAATGGCGAATCCTCGCATGACGACACACCATAGAATGTTGTTTCGAAACAAAGCGCATCAGCGCTTTGACGACAAGCGCGACCTGTTCGCAACCGAAATGTAGCCGCAACGCCTATTCCGCTTTGAGCGCGTCCTTGGCTTTCGGCTTTTGCTGGTCGTAGCTTGCCGGTGGTCGGTGGCTTACGCAGAACCACGCTAAGCGGTGCTGCATGACGCGGAGTTGTTTTTCGCGTTCGCCGCGGCAGTTAATTGCTTTGCATCATCGGCCGAATGCCGAGCAGTCGATCGAACTCTCTTTTTGAAACGCCATAGCACTCGCACGAGCGGCGCACCAGGCCGCGGCGATCGATGATCGTGACATTCCCGCGCTTATAGCGGATGAGGCCGGCCCGCTGCAGTGCGCCCGCCGCAGCGGTCACGCCGGTCCGCTGCGCCCCCAGCATCATGGCCAGGAATTCCTGCGTGAGCAGAAACTCATCAGACTGCATGCGGTCGTGCGTCATCAGCATCCAGCGGCAACATCGCTGCTCGATGGAATGAAACTGATTGCACGCGGCGGACTGCGCGACCTGATTGAAGAAGGCGTGAGCGTAGCGAAGCATTACAGGCGGACTGCGAGATCATGCGGTTGGAGAAGGCGGCTATGGTCCGCGTGCTCCATGGGGAGCCGGCGTTTTCCCAGTTTTTTATCGACCATCTTCTGACTCGCACGCTTCGGGTCGAGGAGGACCTGGTTGATCAACTGTTCAATTCGAGCGAGCGGCGCCTGGCCCGCGCGCTTCTGTTGCTGGCAAGTTTCGACAAGGGTGGCATGCGTGAGCCGATCATTGGCAAGATCAGCCAGGAGACGCTCGCAGGAATCGTCGGCACGACGCGACCCCGCATCAGCCAGTTCATGAACAAATTCCGGCGCTTGGGTTTGATCGATTACAACGGCGAAATCGTCGTTCACAATTCACTGCTGAATGTCGTTTTGAACGATAATCCGCATCTCAAGACCAGGACCGAACCATCCGGCCGTTCGTCGCGCCGAACCACCAGCACAGCATAGGACCCCCTGCGGTCCGCAGAAGTGGTCAATTCTATACAGACTCCGGACGGCGCAGGCGGGCGGCCTTAATGTCTGACATCAGACATAATTGATCTGGGTCAACACGGCGTCGCTACATCCTTGCAATGCTTAATTTTGGTGTCCGCACAGCGGATGACTGGGCAGCCGGGAGGGCTAACCATGCAGCATGTTTTTCACAGCGCAGACATAGCTTCGGCTGCTCCAAATAGATGCTCGTGGCGAAGCGCGTACCTTCGTTGCTGGGGACGGCCTCCTAATGGAGGACACGTCCGGCAAAGGGCACATGACCGAGGTCACATCAGACGGCCCGGTCAAAGCAGTGATGATCCGGCTCGCATAATCCCTTAAGCGTTTACACGGGTGCGTGGCTATCCGGCCGCTCAACCGTTCGCTATCCTCCACGCCGTTCCGGAGTTCATCAGAGGAATGCTGGTAAGGAGTTAAGCAATGCCAAAAGGTTACTGGTTCGCACGAGTCGACGTGAATAATCTGGATAACTACAAGCTATACGCAACCGCGATCCAGCCGATTTTCAAGAAGTTTGGCGCGCGCTATCTCACCCGCGGTGGCCGGTCTGAGAATGTCGAGGGCGAAAATCGATCGCGGAACGTGGTCATCGAGTTCCCGGATTACGAAGCCGCGCTCGCCTGCTATCGGTCGCCGGAATACGCTGAAGCGAAAAAACTCCGCGCTTCTGCGTCGGCTGGCGATATTATTATTCTCGAAGGTTATGACGGGCCGCAGCCGTAAGTATTACTAGAACATACGGTGCCGCAGCGGTTGCCATCTTTACAATGTGCGCCATAGGTCGCGCAGCGGACGAATTCAGCATTAGCGCAGACCATTGTCTGCGCCGAAAACGACTAAGCTTTTGCAGCGCAGCGAAGTGCCCTAGGATCGTTGGTCGCGCGATACTGCAGGGGCGATTTTAGTTGCGCCTTCGGTGGCGCTAATTGTGCGCTCGGCATACTCGGTCAGACGCACCAAGTGGACAAAATGATATTGATGAATGAGCATTCGAGAACGAGAGAGTTCGGCGCGCAAAAGGCTAAACGCCTCTTCGTTTCGGTCTATATCCTGACTGCTAGCCGATCGCTCAATCATTAGGCCCACCGCATCTATAAGATGCAGTGATTTGAAATTTCAGTACAAGTAGTGAAAAAAGCAATCCACAGCTTTGCTATTTCGTTGTGGCTGAGAGGATAGTTAACAATTTATTCTCCCGATTTGTAACAACAATCATTGTATTGTGGTCGGGACTAACTCGTTCCGCAGCCGCATACGACCACCTTCCTCTAGCTCATTAGGGCCAAAACCCAATAAAATTGTTGCTGGTTGAATCGGTTGCTGATTCCCTGCGGTTTTGATTCGGAGTAGGGACGATGCGACGCAACCTATATTGGCTGAGCGACGAACAATGGCGGCAGATCGAGCCGCATTTGCCC
>JAUSBQ010000187.1 GCA_030651965.1 Pseudolabrys sp.
ACTCATTACGAAAGAGGCTGCACCGAAATGCGAACGGCCCGCTTTATGGCGTTCGTCAATCATCCGACCGTTGCGCTTCGCGGGTTCCTTTTGACTTGGCTCCTAGAGGACGGCGCGCCTGCGCAAAAAGAGCGCGACATAATCGAGCATTGGCATTCTGCCGGCGGACCAAATGACGATTGCCGCACCATTGCCGCCGCTATCTGTGCCTTAAACCGACCTTTCTGATGGGGCCGTCAACCGATCCAACCTGCATGCCGCCGTTGGCGCACCCCGCCCCTACTGCGGCGTTACCATGACGCGCCGGGGCAGACACCCGACGCGGGATCGGATCGTACCGGGAGCGCGGCCTTATGTGTGCGAGCGGAACCGCTGCCCGCGACGAGCGTCATGGTGCGGAGAGTAGCCCTCGGTGAATAGCGGGCGCAATTAGCGGGGATTGTGAGGGTTGTCCCTCAGGCCTGCTGCCGCCCTAACGTCATCCCAACGAACATGACTGTCCGATCAACAAACCTCGGATGCAGCAAATGGGAAGCTTTGGACGGAAGCTAAAACCCGTTGGCGAACGGTCTTGCGCCAACTGTCCTACGATAATCAACGGGCCGGCAATGAAGCGATTTTGCACGCCATGCGCAAAAGCTCGATCATCTGAAAATCGGAAAGCGTGGCTTGCCACCCCAGCCGGGAAGGCTAAGGCCAAGGCAACGCGGCAAGCCTGGGATGCGGCGAACAAGGAAGACCGGAAAGCCAAGCATGATGCATGGCGGAAAAGCCCGCGCGGCCGTGAATTGGTAAAGGCGCAATATCATCGCTTCCATGCTGCGCACCCCGAGAAGCACAGGGAATACTCGGCTCGCAACTATGCGAAGAACGGCGCAAAGCAACTCGCCAAACGCAGGCAACAAATAAAGGATAACCCCGAGTTCTGGCGCGCGTATTTCAAGGCGCGTTATCAGCGCGAGAAGCTACGCAAGCGCGGGACGCAAATGCCAGAGCCGGGCGAGGCATTCAACGCGCGGCTTTATGAAAACGAATTGTTCGCAAAGGTCATCGCGGCAATCCCGCGCGGCCTTGACGACGATATGCGCAAAGACGTTGCCAGCGCCACGATACTGGCGATTATTGAATGCGGCTCGGCCGATCATATCCCCGCAAAGGTCAAGGTGGCGATGCGTGACCATAGGCGCATGTTTGATCGCTACAAAACAGTGTCAATTGATGCGCCGATTTATGCGGGAAGCAATCGCACGATTGGCGACAATCTCACTTATCCCGAGGCACGGCCCGCAACTTAATTTGCGAGAGCCGCGCGGTGCCCTCTGCCGTGAGCTTTTCAATTGGCCTCGCCATCCTTCCCAGACGCTTCGATCAGTGCGGATGGGCAGCTTTAAGCAACTACGCCCTACAACCCTTGCGCCGTATTGTTTTTGTCGGCTTCCGGTTAGACCGCCTTTCACACCGGGAGAATCAAATGGCTAAGAAAGCGAAGAAGCGCAAAATTGTTCATTGGGAAAAGTCGCACGATAAGGAGCTTCGGACGCATTCCAAGGCGAAGACGCCTGTTGCGAAGATTGCCAAGCTGACTAAGCGTACCATCGGTGCCTTGCGGCAGAGAGCACTCAAGCTTGGCATTCCGCTGGGACACCGCCGATAAGCGGACAGCCTGCCGGCCCGAAGTTGCCCATCCGGTTGTGACGGCGCCGGATCGGCGCAAGCGGTTCACGGTAATCAATGGGGGGGGAAATCCTAGCAATGGGCACCGTCCCATTGACTAGGGAATAATCACAATATAAAGATGTCCTTATATGGGAACGACGTCGCGAGAATGTCGTTGTACTGGCGTATCTCCGCTCGAATCCTAACGGATTGTTAGCTAGCATGCACCACCGTCAGGCGAGGTGTTCTTAGTACGCCGGGAAACAAAATGTCTGCGAGAAGGACCATCTTCAAAAAGCTCTCAAAGAGTCCGGCGGAGATTGGCCGGGCCATGAGTGATTTTTCCGCTAATACACAAAGTTTCTCTCTGACCAGAGAAGAGGCCACGAAACGTTTTTTGAATAAGTGGATTGCCGTATATCAAGGTGATGTTGCTGCGGCGGCCGATACTCTGCCAGAGTTAAAGGCTAGCGTCCGCGCGCTTGGCATCCCTAGCGGGCAGGCGCTATTTCGACATATTGATCCGCGCGAAAAAGTTTTCATCCTCTAGAAGCTGATTCCAATTAATGGTCATCGGTCGCTTTGAAACTTTTTCGGGGCGGCCAACCGTCGATTGTTACTTGGACATTAAGACCATTGGCGTCAGTGGCATGGTCCCGTTTCTGATTGACACTGGGGCGGATTGCACCGTGTTGATGCCGGGAGATGCCAACAGCCTAGGCATCGACTTTGATACATTGAAGCATAGTCAGACCGTAACTAGCGTTGGTGTCGGCGGCGAATGCGTCGACTTTTTAGTCCCGGCCATCTTAATGGTCCGAGAAAATAAAGTGGCTAAGGCCTACCGCTTCGGGCTTCGCATTGCGATGGATGAGCGCGCACTGGATGGCGCTCCCTCGCTGCTCGGTCGCGATATTCTTCAATATTGGCGAATACTGTGTGATTTTCCGAACAAGAAATTAGAAATCGACATCCTGATGGAGGATGAGGAGTTCGCACTCCCTTAGTGGCCTAGGCCGCGTACTCATAAATCCGGGACTGTAAACGCGGCGCGTTGAATGTCCGCTTCACTCCGAAAGCGACCGAATTGTTACGTCGCCGCGAAATGTCGCGATGTGCCATCAATAACGACCAACGCACCGCAGCAAAGCGCGCCCATATTCATGGCGCTCGCGTGCCGGTGGAGGAGTCGTCCACAGCATCAAAACCAGAGTATCCGCCATGGCTAGCCGGTAAGAACCGATTTCAACGTCTCGCGCTCCTCGATAACGAAGTCGAAGAACGCAGCTATGCGTGGGGTCCGCCTCAGGTCGGGATGCGTCAGCAGCCGCCAGCTTCTCGCAAGCGCCGGGATGGGCCCCAGGACGCACACCAGATCGGGCTCGGCATCGCCCAGTGCGGTCGGCAGCGGACCGATGCCGATGCCTGACTTCACCGCATAAACTAGACCCAGCACGCTGTTGTTACGGGCCGACATCTTGGCGCCTGGCGCAACTTCCCGCAGCCATACCGCCGCGCGATGGTTGCGCAGGGTGTCGTCGAAGCCCACCAGTTGGTAGCGGCATAGATCATCGATGCGTTCCGGCCTGCCGTGCTGTTCGATGTAGGCGCGGCTGGCATAGACGGCCCAAAAAGAATCCGCTATTTTGCGGCCGACCAACTCATCTTCGGTGTCGCCCGAGCGGAAAGCGACGTCCACCTCTCCTTTCGACAGATCGAGATAGCGGTCGCTGGTCACGAATTCGACACGCAGCTTCGGATGGCGGGCGTGGAAGCGGTCGATGAATGTCGATTGTGTCATCCGGTAGACGATCGGCTCCGGACAGGTCACGCGAATAACGCCGGTCAGGTCACGGGTGGTGTCGCTTACGCGCAGCTCGAGGTCGGAGACGGCGGTCTCGACCCGTTCCGCGTAAGGCCGCAGCGCTTCGCCAAACTCGGTCAGGCGATAACCGGCCGGCTGGCGCGTAACCAGCTTTCGCTCGATCCTGCGCTCAAGTTCGCTGAGCCGTCGCTGCACCGTTGACTGGCTAAGACCAAGCGCCTTTCCAGCCGCGATCGTACTGTTATGGCGCGCGACGGCCAGAAAGTATTTCAGGTCGTTCCAGTCGAACATGGCTCGACTATGCACTTCTGAGGCCCCCTAGAGCAATCTTGCGGCTGCCGAGGCCCCACAGCCTCAGCGTAAAAGGCTCTACCAGCTTTCCTAAGAGGGATGAGGGCCAGATGATAAATTCAACGAAAGCCGACGGGGTACCCACGGGGTTATCGACGGGGCCCGCCGCCATGCTCAGGATTGTCCATCGCGCGCTGGTCCACGGCATGCCGACGGGCGATAGGCAGGAATTACGGATCATCACCGCGACTCTCAATCCAGGCGATAGAACGCCACGGCATACGCATCGATTTCCGGTGGCCGTCTATGTAATGCAAGGCACCTTCACGCTGGAATTGGAAGGCCGGGATCCAATCACGGCCAATGCGGGGGCAGCGATGATAGAGCCGCCGCATATCAAAATGACCGGCGTGAACCCGAGCGTAACCGAGCCGACACAGCTCGCAATGGTCTATGTGAGCGACCCCGACACGTCGTTCGCGGACCTCGCACCTTAAGGCCCAGCATCATCACTTACCGCACTTGATGGAGTGGAATATCATGAATGCATTAGCGCTTTTCGATGCGGAAACGTTTAAAGCAGCTACGCGCGAGCAATGGGACAGGCACGCCAAAGGATGGAGCGACCATAGCGCCCAAATTGGGAACTGGCTGCGCGAATCGACCGACGCCATGCTCGCGATGGCTGAAGTCGGACCGGGCGCGCATGTGCTCGACGTCGCCGCAGGCGCTGGCGATCAAACGCTCGACATTGCCACGCGCATCGGCCCGACCGGCTCGGTGCTGGCGACCGATCTGTCGCCGGCCATTCTGGCGTTCGCCAAGGAGAATGCGCGGCGCGCAGGCTACCGCAATGTTGAGATCCAGGCGGCGGACGGAGAAAATCTGAATGTCCCGGAAAACAGCTTCGATGCGGCGATCTGCCGGTTGGGCCTGATGTTTTTTCCCGATCCCGGCAAGGGGTTGCGGGAGGTATTTCGCGCGCTGAAGCCGGGCGGCCGGGCCTGCACCATGGTGTTTTCGACGCCCGACAAGAATCTCTGCGTTAGCATCCTGGTCTCGACCGCGCTCAAGCACTCCGGCATGCCGCCGCGCGATCCCTATCAACCGGGCGGACTGCTCAGCCTCGGCAAACCGGGATTGATCGATGAGCTGTTCCGGCAAGCCGGATTCTCGCAGGTGGCGACCACAAAAGTGATGGCGCCGTTCCGGTTGCCGTCGGTGAAAAACTATCTCGATTTCATCCGCACCTCGGCAAGCCCTATCCCACAGATATTGAGCCGGCTTGACGAGACTGCGCGCGATGCGGCCTGGGCCGAGATCGAAAGCAAGCTGAGCGCGTTCAATACGCCCGGCGGATGGGAAGGCCCGAATGAGTTGTTGCTGACCGTCGGGCGCCGCCCATGAGAGCTTATGTCTGCTCGGGGTCAACCCTGCGTAGCAATTCAGCGTCCTTCCAGACGGTTGTCTGCTGTTACCCCAAGAGCGACTAAAAATGGTGCGTCGCGGCGAACGCAGCAACGTGCCATTTGCGTACTCCACTGCTGCTCTGTTTTGCGCACTAGGAATGATAGGCTGTGTGAATGCAGAATAATACTATCTCCCGTTTCACCCGGCTACGCGAGATTCCGTCGGCAGTGTGGGCTCTCGGCTTTGTTTCGTTACTAATGGACATTTCCTCCGAAATAATTCACTCGCTGCTTCCAATCTATCTTGTGACCGTGCTCGGCACCTCAATGATCACCCTGGGCTTCATCGAAGGTATTGCCGAAGCCCCGGCGTCAATTACGAAAGTATTCTCCGGCGCGCTCTCGGACTGGCTGGGAAAACGTAAATTCCTTGCTGTCATCGGCTATGGACTGGCGGCATTCACCAAGCCGATATTCCCGCTTGCATCGTCCGTAAGATGGCTGGTGGCGGCGCGTTTCATAGATCGTATCGGAAAAGGCATCCGAGGAGCCCCCCGGGACGCATTGGTCTCGGATATTACACCAACGCACTGCGCGGCGCGAGCTTCGGACTGCGGCAGTCGCTCGATACCATTGGGGCCTTCGTTGGGCCGTGCCTAGCAATTGGCCTGATGTGGCTGACGGCCAATAATTTTCAAATAGTCTTTTGGTTCGCGGTCGTTCCGGCATTTCTCGCCCTAGGGCTGCTTCTCTTTGCCGTCCATGAACCGGAGCGCCCTCCGGGGCTGCGAAAGGTCCGCTCGCCTCTTGGTCTCTCCGAATTGAAGCGCTTTGGACCGGCATACCGGTGGGTGGTCGGTATTGCGGTCGTATTTTCAGTTGCGCGATTCAGTGAAGCCTTCCTTATCCTTCGGGCACACGCAGTCGGGTTACCGCTGGTGCTCGTGCCCATGGTTCTAGTGCTGATGAATTTCGTTTATGCGCTTGCTGCGTATCCCGCTGGAGTATTGTCTGACCACGCCAATCGCATCACCGTTCTTGGCGTGGGCTTCGCACTGCTCGTTGCTGCGGACCTTGTTCTTGCATTCACGGGCACAATCGCGGGTGTGGCTGTCGGTGTGGCATTGTGGGGATTGCATATGGGATTCACACAAGGGCTGCTCACAACTCTTATCGCTGACACGGCTCCACCGGAGTTGCGTGGCACGGCTTATGGCATTTTCAATCTGCTGGGCGGGCTGGCACTACTCGCTGCGAGCGTTCTCGCCGGATTACTTTGGGACATTGTCGGGCCTCAGGGCACCTTCCTCGCAGGGGCGGCGCTCACCGCCCTTGCTCTCGTCGGCCTTGCCGCTACCCGACGTATTGCGCCCTCCGTTGGTCAAACGCAGAAGTCTTGATTTTGTATAAGCGATGGGAGCAGCCGCATGCCCGTTCCGGGTCATTCAGTGCCTAGCCAACCGGCCTAATTTCAAGCCCTCGTCCGTTGTTAGCCCAAAAGCGACCATTCAGGGCATCGGCCCGGCAGGCCGCGAAGTGCGATTCGCGACAAGTCGCATCGCAGCAAGCAGTATTTTATTTGATCACCTCGTCAGAGCAGGCAAGCAGTTTCTGAAACTCCTAATCGTCAATGCGCTCAGTAGACGCGGGATGGTAATTTTGGGTTCAATACCTTGCGTGCGCTCTCGGCACCCGTCACCGGCAGACCCTTGGGATCAAGTAGCCCGACCTGCACGAGGACGCCAGCCTGATCCCAATAGATGTGCTCGTGTGAAATCTTGCCGTCCTTGAATCCGACCACGACAGCCACGGCCATCTCAACGGATTTTCCCGTGGGCGCAACGCCGGGCAAAAGCCAATCGATTTCGGTAGTGTGTGTGAAGCTGATGAAGAGCTCATCGACAATCTGATTGTCACCGACCGTACTTGATACGTTCGTCATCTTGACGTCCGGCGGAAAGAATTTGCCCACCAAATGGTCCCGGTAGAAATTGCGCACGCCTTCGCGGCCTACACCGCCGGCCATGGTCGGCACGTGATTAAGATGCGGTTCGGTTGACATCGTGGCCATCGTCGTATCCAAATCGCCAGCCAGTTCTGCGCCCACATGCTTTTGGAACGTATCGATCATCGTTTGTTTTGACATCGGGTTGTTTCCTTGAGCTGAAGCGGTGAATTTAAACAGGCCAGCGAAGGCGGAGACCGAGAAAGCCGCAATACCCAGAACGCGTGTGATAAATTTGCGCCTGCTCTTCATGATCAGCTTCCAACTATTTATCGACATTGCTCAGATGAACTATTCAACGGCATAATAGGCAAAAGCGAAACAGCTGTAGTCTGAAGTGTCAATGTCTTACGTCTACTGTAGGCGCGGAAGCGGCGAATAGAAACGCGACGACGGCGTTGACAAGGTAGACACCGCGCGGCGATTTCCAAAACGGCCCTTGACGACAAGGATGCTGCTCGTTGTGCCATATCCGCGGCGTACGGCTCGAAAATCAACGGCACCATATAGCGGTCGTAGTTTTCCGGAACCGAGCCAGCGAACAACTTGTCCGTTTCCAACATTACGATCAGTCTCCACCCGTACGATGGTTCGCGAGAATACCATACGATTGTCGCAGATGGGTCATTTTCGACCGAGACGAAGCAGTCAGCAGGTGCCGCCATGTCGACTATGCCCCGAAAGCGGAAGTGAAATCAGGGCATCGGCATCTGCTGCAATGGGGCTTTGCGGGTTGATGATGCCGCCCGGCGCGTGATTCAAGCTCCCAAACTGGAGCCTCGAATCATGCGCTACGAACTCACCGACTATGAATGGACGGCCATCAAGCCATTCCTGCCGAACAAGCCGCGCGGCGTTCCGCGCGGGTAAATGACCGGCGCGTGCTCAACGGCATCTTTTGGGTCTTGAGGTCAGGCGCGCCATGGCGCGATCTGCCGGAGACGTTTGGTCCCTATACGACTTGTTATAATCGCTTCGTTCGCTGGGGACGGGCTGGCGTCTGGGACCAAATCATGGATGCATTGGCCGCAATGCATGATGCGGCGGTGCAGATGATCGATACGTCCATCGTGCGAGTGCATCAGCACGGAGCCTGCATCGCTGGCAATAATCAGCAACACATGGGCCGCTCGCGTGGCTGGCTGGCGACCAAAATTCATGCCGTCGTGGATACCAATGGTCTGCCGGTACAGATTGGCCTCACGCCCGGCGAGACGCATGACACTCAGCTTTACTCTGTTCTCCTGAGCGAATTGCGCCCACAAACAATGTTGTTGGCGGATCGCGGCTATGATGCCGACTGGATCAGGGCGTTTGCCAGTGACCAAGGCGCGTGGGCAAACATCCCGCCCAAGCGCAATCGCAAAGAGGCAATCTGCTTCAGCCCATATCTCTACCGGGCGCGTAATTTGGTCGAGCGGTTCTTCAACAAGATCAAGCAGTGTCGGCGCATCGCAACTCGATATGACAAGCTTGCAGCCAACTATCTCGCCTTCATCAAGCTGGCATCAATCCGGATATGGCTGCACGCTTATGAGTCGGCGCCCTAGCACTACTTTGGCAGATTTTACGCGGGAATGAGGCCCTTGGGATTCCCGAATCACGTTTTCAATGATTCATGGGTGGTCGGCTTTTTGGAGGGCTGACCATGGTGGATACGACGT
>JAUSBQ010000193.1 GCA_030651965.1 Pseudolabrys sp.
GCGCGGCCCAAGTCTGGTCCCGGGCGAGAAGCGCCTCGCCGTGCAGGTCGAAGATCATCCGATCGACTACAACAAATTCGAAGGCACAATTCCGCAGGGCGAATATGGCGGCGGCACGGTGATGCTGTGGGATCGCGGCCGTTGGGACCCGGAGCACGATGCGCACAAGGGGCTGAAAAAGGGCCACCTCTCCTTCTTCCTCGACGGTGAGAAACTGCACGGCCTCTGGCATCTCGTGCGCCTGCACAAACGGCCGGGCGAAAAACGCGAGAACTGGCTGCTGATCAAGTCTGATGACGAGGAAGCCCGCAAACCGCGCGACAAGGATATTCTGGAGGAAGCCCCCCTGTCGGTGACATCCGGCCGCACGATGGACGAGATCGCGCAAGGGCTGAACACGCCGGCTGCCAGGAAGCGCAAGACGACGGCGAGGAAAACCACAAAGGCGAAGCCGGTACCGAAGCCGGCCGCGAAGAAGACAACGCGCAAACGCTCACAAGCCGCGACGACAAAGCCGATCCGTAAAGTGTCGGCCATCGCCGATGGACCGAAGGCCCGCCTGCCCGATTTCGTCAAGCCATGCCTTGCCACGCTGGCCGACAAGGCGCCGGACAGCGCCAACTGGATCCACGAAATCAAGTTCGACGGCTATCGCCTCCAAGCCCGGCTGGATCACGGCAAGGTCAACCTCCTCACCCGCAACGGCCTTGACTGGACAGCCAAGTTTCCCGGTATCGCCAAGGCGGTGGCCGACCTCAAGGCCGACCAGGCCCTGATCGATGGCGAACTGGTGGTCGAGGACCCCGCCGGCGTTTCCAGCTTTTCATTGCTGCAACAGGAACTGAAATCGGGCCGGCAGGACCGCCTGGTGTTTTTCGTGTTCGACCTGATGCATCTGGACGGCAGCGATCTGCGGCCGAGCCCATTGCTGGCGCGCAAGGACGCTCTCGCTGGGCTTCTCAAGAGCGCGCGCTCGAACGGTCCGATCCGGCTCAGCGAATCCATCGACGAGACCGGCTCGGTGCTGCTCAAGCATGCCTGCCGCATGCAACTGGAAGGCATCGTATCGAAACGGAGCGACGCGCCCTATCGCTCCGGCCGCGGCCATGACTGGATCAAGACCAAATGCACCAACCGGCAGGAGTTCGTCATCGCCGGCTTTGTCCCCGCGACCAACGATGCCCGCGCCATCGGCGCCTTGGTGCTCGGCGTCTTCGAGAAGGGAAAGCTGCGCTACGCCGGCCGCACCGGCACCGGATTCACCCATACCAGCGCGCGCGAACTCTATCGCAAGCTTGCCGCCCTCAAGCGTGAACGCACCGCCTTCGACGCCGTGCCGGCGGAAGAACGCGGTGCGCGCGGTCCTGTCTGGGTCGAGCCGAAACTGGTGGCCGAAGTCGACTTCCACGGCTGGACGCATGGCGACCGTATCCGCCACGCCTCGTATCAGGGACTGCGTGAGGACAAGGCGGCGAAGGAAGTTGTCCACGAGACAAAGAACGAAGCCGTCGTCATGGCCGCGGCGACCAAGACCGCGCCTAAGAAACGTAGCGCGCCGGTCGGCAAAAAAAACACCACCTCGCTTAATGCCAAAACTACCGTCGGCGCTATCGCGCTCACCAATCCGGACCGGGTCTATTGGGAAGACGCTGGCGTCACCAAGCGCGATCTCGCCGAGTTTTACAGCGCGATCTGGAAGTGGATGAGCCCGCATATCGTCGGGCGGCCGATTTCGCTGCTGCGCTGTCCAGAAGGCGCCGCCGGACAATGTTTCTTCCAGAAACATGCCGCCGCCGGCATCTCGACCGATCACCTTCACCTGGTCGCCGAGAAAGGCGACAAGATCATCACCATCGACGATCTCGACGGTCTGCTGTCGCTGGTGCAGGCCGGCGTGCTCGAATTTCACACCCGCGGCAGCACCGCCGACGACCGCGGCAACGCCGACCGCCTGGTGTTCGACCTCGATCCGGGACCCGGCACCGGCTGGAAGGATGTCGTCGCCGCCGCACGCGACGTGCGCGAGCGGCTTGCAGCGTTGAAGCTCAAGAGCTTCCTGAAGACCACCGGGGGCAAGGGCCTGCACGTCATCCTGCCGATAGCGCCGACCCCCTGGGACAAGGCCAAGACATTCGCCCAGGCTCTGGCCGGCGCGATGGCCGCCGACGATCCGGAGCGATACGTCGCCACCGCGACCAAGAGCAAACGCACCAAGCGCATCTTCATCGACTATCTGCGCAACAGCCATGATGCGACCGCGGTGGCGCCCTACTCGACCCGCGCGCGGCCCGGCGCGCCGGTTTCGGTGCCGATCGATTGGTCCGAGTTGGGTTCGCTCAAGAGCGCCAGCCAGTACACGGTCAGCAATCTCCCGGCGCGGCTCAAGCGGCTGCGCAAGGACCCATGGGCCGGCATCGGCCGCTTCAAGCAGAAGCTGCCCAATGCGCCGAAATAGGTGTTCCATCAGGGAACTGCGATCAATCGCCGCGCGTTTAAACCGGCTTTAGCGCCGTGAATTCGGGGGGCCTCATGATCAAACACACGACGAAAAACGGCGATGGTCACTCCTCCGGCGACGGCGTCAAACCGCTGACGTCGGCATTTTCGACTTTCGCGCAGCGGACAGCCGCGTGGACCGGGCACCCGACCGCCTTCCTGCTCGCCGTCGCCGTCATTATCGTCTGGGTCGTCACCGGGCCGATCTTCAATTACAGCGACACTTGGCAACTGATCATCAATACCGGCACCACCGTGGTCACCTTCCTGATGGTATTCCTGATCCAGAACACCCAGAACCGCGACATGCT
>JAUSBQ010000195.1 GCA_030651965.1 Pseudolabrys sp.
GACCCCTCTCATAAAACTGACGCCGGCCCCTGGTGGCAGGGACCGGCGGCTTTGACATTCGTGCAGCCTCTCAATGCGACATAGACTGCGCGGACTTGGCCGGATCGTGATCCTTGAACACATCCGGGTTATCCGGGCCGGTGACTTCGAGCACGCCGGCGAGGCCCCGCTCGACGCGGGAGAGCGCATGATCGACCAGCATGAACTTGCCGGGGACCTCGAGCTTGAAGTCGACGACGGTGGCGCCGCCCGGCGGCACGGTGACGGTCTGCACGTCGCGCGTCGGCGGGCTGGTCAGCGAGCCCATATTGTAGACGCGGTCGAACACCTCGCCGATGACATGGAACGATGAGGTGAAGTTCGGGCCGCCGACACCGAAGAAGATGCGCACGGTCTCGCCGACCTTGGCCTTCATCGGCGCCTTGGCGAGCGCCATCGACGCGCCGTTGAAGACGAAATATTCCGGGCGTTCGTCGAGCAGCTTGTCGTAGCTTTCGGTCAACTCGCCTTTGGAACCGACCTTCTGCTCGGTGTAGATCTCGCCCTGCATGACGTAATATTCGTGATCGACTTTCGGCAGGCCGCCTTCCGGCTCGACCAGGATCATGCCGTACATGCCGTTGGAGATGTGCTGCGCCGCCATCGGCACCGCGCAGTGATAGACGTAAAGCCCGGCCTTGATCGCGGTGAATTCGAAGCTGCGCGTTTCGCCGGGCGCAGCGTCGGTCGCCTTGGCGCCGCCGCCCGGACCGGTGACGGCATGGAAGTCGACATTGTGCATCATCGCGCTGGCGTCATCGTTCTTCATCTTGACTTCAACGGTGTCGCCGATGCGGACGCGGATGAACGGACCCGGCACTTTCTGATTGAAGGTCCAGTAGCGGTAGGTGGCGCCGTCGGCGAGATGGCCGGTGACCTCGATGGTTTCGAGATCGACCTTGAGGCGCTGCGGGCCGCGCTTGCCGACCGGCGGCGGCAGATCGGTGGCGTCGCGCACGATCGAGATCGGGTTGTCCGACTTCACGGTCTTGCTGACTTTATGCGCGTGCTGCATCGGGCCGCTGGCCGGGATGGCGCGATAGGTCCGCGTTGCTTCCGGCTGCTCCACGGTGGTGGCGTTGGCCGAGTAGGCATAGGTCGCGGCGGGAAGATTGCTTAAGCCCACGGCCAAGCCGAGGCCGACCAGAGCGGCGCAGCCGCCGAGCATGACACGGTCGTTTCTGTCTTTCGGGAGGTGCATGATCTTCATTCCTTCTCTTGCGATCGCGGCTTCAAGGGCCGTCGCAATGGTTTGACGTTTAGCGGGCGGCGGCCGCGAGACGATTGATGCAGCGCAAGTTTGGAGCAGTTCCAGCTAAGGTTATGTCCTTAGGATTTATACGTAATTCGTTCCCGCATGCGTCAGACGCATAGGAGAGAGCGCGCTTCGAAAGTGCTGCGACAAAGAGAAATTGGATGCGCGACACGCGCGCTTGCTGTTGCTCAAGTGCTGTCCGCTCATGCGTCAATGCCTGGATTCTCTCTTGATGATTCTGCCATCGCTTTGCTGGCGTGCGGGCGCGCGAATGCCGCCGTGTTTTTTGTCGAGGCGCCGGGTACACCTGTCTTTTCCTGGAACCCTCATGAAGCGAGGGTGTGGCGCGCACGCCGATCTCGGGTTTACCCGAGATCGGAATTTTTATGCCCAAGTCGGGTAGACCCGACTTGGGGTGGCGCAACCTTTCTTAAGTGCCGCGCGCCTCATCGGCCGCGGGCGCCTCTCGGCGCGCCACCAGCGGCGTCTTCCGGCAGCCGGGCCGCGCTTCTGGCGGCTATTGGCCTTCCCGAAGGACCCAGTGATCCAACCCCTTTCGGAGGGATCAGTCCGAGCATCGGGCAAAGCCTAAGGCTTCGGGATATAGGATCGTGGTCAAGAGGAAAGATTGCAGGGTCGGAAGGGCGAAGGCACGGCTTGCGGTGTTATCGCATTTTTGCTATATAGAGAGACATGCGATGGGCCTTTGAGACCCTCAACGCTGTCGTCGAGGCGAAGTCAGAGCTTTGCCGCCCGATATGCAAGCGCGTTTCCTGCGGTTCGGCGACATCATCGAGCTAAACGGTTTTGAAGCTTTGCCGCGTGACAGCGTCAAGCACCTTGAAGGTAAGCTGTGGGAGCTTCGGATGATCGGGCGCGACGGAATATCGCGAGCGATCTATGTCACCGCGGCCGGGCGGCGCGTGATCGTCCTGCGGGTTTTCATCAAGAAGACCCAGAAGACACCGCCGCGCGAACTCGAACTGGCCCGGCAGCGCGCCAAGGAGATTCTATGATGAAGTGGAAAGAATTCAAAGAATCGCTCCTGAAGGACCCGGAGGTCCGCAAGGAATACGACGCGCTTGAGGAAGAATTCGCGCTCATCGAAGCGGTGGCGAAAGCGCGTTTGCGGTCCGGCTTGACGCAGGCGCAGTTGGCCAAGCGGATGAAGACGACGCAATCGACGGTGGCGCGGCTGGAAAGCGGACGCGGCAAGCCTTCGACGAGTACGCTTCGGCGATTTGCCGAGGCGACCGGGCACCGGCTGAAGATCAGCTTCGAGCCGGTGAAGAAGGCGGACGCGGGAAGGGCGCGGTAATCGACGCTTGCTGTGGTTTTCCGCCTGCGGGCTAGGTCGGCCGCGAACCGCGAACCGCGGGCTAGGGTGGCGGCATGAATGAACACGACCGGCACGAAGACGATTTCTCGAGCAAGTTCCGATCCTTCGGATGGGTGCTGATCTTCGCCATAGCGCTCTTGGGTGTCGCGCTGTTGCTCAGGCAGTATGTGTTTTGAGGTGTGAGAGCGCCGTCGCGCGTGCGGCTGGGGGATGGACGTGGTGATGGGGTGACTGCCTCTCCGTCGTCATGGCCGGGCTCGTCCCGGCCATCCACGACTTGGCTGAATAACAAGTAAGACGTGGATGCCCGGCACAAGGCCGGGCATGACGGGAATTTGGCGCGTCATGCCGCGACGTCGTTCCGCCTCATCCTGAGGAGCTTAGCCGAAGCGTAGCGAAGGCTAAGCGTCTCGAAGGAGGGGCGGCCTCGATCCTTCGAGACGCATCGCTGGCGCGATGCTCCTCAGGATGAGG
>JAUSBQ010000192.1 GCA_030651965.1 Pseudolabrys sp.
GCGGCGGGGGTATTCATGACCGAAGGGCTCCTTGGGAGCAGACATATAGGGGCTCCCAACCGGCCATGCAAAAGGGCCTGTTAGCAGGCCATTTTGCCTATAAATCGCCCACAGAGATTAGTCGGCCATCAGAGCAACTAAAAGTTGTTCGGGGCGTTATTTCAATAGTGAGCTGTTTAGATCAACATCGAGGGGCAACCCAATCAATAACGCCGAATCCTTTTTAGAAGATGCCCGCAAGTCCTTTCGCCTTGCCGCCAACGCAAAAAGTCAGAAGGAGATAGAGCGGTACGCCGCCATGGGGCGCGACTACCTCATTCTGGCGCATCATGCTGCGAGCGTCGTTCCGGTCCCCCGTGCCACCAGTTTCTGGAAGCTGCCGTAGCCGCTGCGGATGCCAGCAAAAACGAAAAGGCCGCCCGGTGGGGCGGCCGCGTCGTTTAGGCAGGTCCTTGCCGGACCTAAAGGGTTAGCAGCGGGTGTAACGCCGCTGGCCGGAGCGGGTGTAGTAGTAGCAGCGGCCGGGCCGGGTCGAGTCGGCGATCAGAGCGCCCGCAGCGGCGCCAATCAGACCACCGGCAACTGCACCGCCAGCCGAATTCGTCGCAACACCGCCAATCAAGGCGCCGGTACCGCCGCCAATCAAGGCACCTCCAAGCTGGCGATCCTGCCGCGCGGTCTCACAACCGGCTAGGGTCAAGCCCATGATGGCCACCAAAAGAATCTTCTTCATTCATCTTCTCCCTGACTGCGCAACGATTTGCCCTATTGAAGCCGCGAGAAGGGCTGAAATGCGGCGGGCTGCCCGAGTTTTTAACACCACAAACGCCGCTGGGTTCCACCGGCGGTGGGCGGTGCTTTGAATTTCCGTACAAGACCCGGCGCCAGACCTTCCGCCGCCCCCGAGCAAAGCCACGCTACCGCCGGTTTCACGGCAGGATACAAATTTGCCTAAAATCTATCGCTGTATGCAGCTTTGCTGCTCGTCACGCTTGCTCGTAGATCACAGACCGCCGGCCACTCACCGCGCGACCTCGGTTCGACGGTCTGGGGGAGTCTGCCCTCACCATCGTTTTGACTCCCGAAATCCAGCCGAAGAAAGAGATTGACGACGCCAATCTGCCCAGGCGTCAGACTACCGTTCCAAATAATTTCCCGATGCCGGCGGTCAAACCCATTGCCAAGGCGCCCCAGAAAGTCACGCGAAGTGTGGCGCGCAGAACGCTTGAGCCGCCTACCCTTGCGCCGACCGCGCCCAGAACGGCGAGAAAGACCAATGAAGCCGCGGATACAACGGGGACAAGCATATTGGAGGGCGACACGATAACCATCAGCAACGGCATGGCGGCGCCGGCCGCGAACGTCGCGGCCGACGTCAGTGCCGCCTGCACCGGACGCGCCGTCGTGATTTCCGAAATGCCGAGTTCATCGCGCGCGTGCGCGGTCAGCGCATCCGTCGCCGTCAACTGCTCGGCGACCTGCCGCGCAACCGCCTGATCGACGCCGCGTTTGACGTAGATATCGGCCAGTTCATCAAGCTCGAATTCGGGGCTTTCGCTCAACTCCTTGCGCTCGCGCGCAAGATCGGCCCGTTCGGTGTCGGATTGCGAGCTGACCGACACATATTCCCCGGCCGCCATCGACATGGCCCCGGCCACCAGCCCAGCAACGCCGGCGATCAGGACATCGCTCTGCGTCGTGGCAGCCGCCGCCACGCCGACGATCAGACTCGCAGTCGAAATGATGCCGTCATTGGCGCCGAGCACCGCGGCCCGCAACCATCCGATGCGGCCGACGAAATGATTCTCCCGATGCAGGCGAAGCCGGCTCATGCGGGGCTCCGCACTTCAGGTCAGATCCGCCCGAGCAGCATCAGGATAACAACGATGATCAGGATGGTGCCCAGGAGACCGACACCGCCGTGACCGAAGCCGTAGCCATAGCCGCCGAAGCGGCCGCTAAATCCGCCGAGCAGGAAGATGATGAGGATGATGACGAGGATGGTGCCGAGTGACATCACATCGTTCCTTTGCCGATAGCAAATGGAGGATCAATCTTATGGTAGCAAACGTCTGATTTTTGCGGACGCCGCCCGGCGCAGGGCGGCATCCGCAATATCGCTACTTCTTTTCGATCGTAATGCCGCTTTTGCCAACATTGATTTCAATGCCGGTCGTCTGCTGCCGCTCCTGGTAGAGCTGATAGCCGAAGACCGCCGCGGCAACCGCGAGCACACCGATGACGAGATAGAGAACGTTACGATTCAACGCCATGGCGCGACCCCGTCCTAGCGGCAGCGCACGTAACGGCGATAACCCGAGCGAGTGACGTAATAGCAACGGCCGGGGCGGGTCGAGTCCGCAATAATCGCGCCGGCTGCGGCACCAATCAGGCCGCCGGCAACGGCGCCGCCAGCAGAACGTGTCGCCAAACCGCCGATCAAGGCGCCGGAGCCGCCGCCGATCAAGGCGCCGCCGAGTTGCCGGTCCTGTCGCGCCGTCTCGCAGCCCGCCAGGGTCAAGGCCATGACGGCCATAGCAAAAAATTTCAACATCTGAATTCTCCCAAGTTGCCGCACAGAGTGACCACAATGCAATCTGTCAGCCTGGATGAGATGCAGCGTTGAGGTATATCAACCGTCACAAACCGAATGTGAGCTGTTTTATACAGCCGTGAATTCTCGGGACGCCAACAACCCGATCCCCGACGGCGCCAGAGACCCCATTCCCGGCCAGAACTGATGGCCGGGCTTTGTCTTGCCGGCTCTAGATGACCGTCACGCTCGCGCCGACCGGGACGCGGTCGTAGAGATCGATAATGTCCTGATTGAACAGGCGGATGCAGCCGCTCGACACGGCGGTGCCGATGGTCTCCGGCTCGATAGTCCCGTGCAGACGGAAGTAGGTGTCGCGGCCGTTGCGGTAGAGATACAGCGCGCGGGGCCCGAGCGGATTGCTGGTGCCGCCCTCCATGCCGCCGGCATAGGACCGGTACATCGGGGTCGCCGCCATCATATTGGCGGTCGGCGTCCAGCGCGGCCACTTCTCCTTGCGGCCGACAATTGCCGTGCCGCGGAAATTTGCCCCTTCGGAGCGGCCGACGCCGACGCCGTAGCGGACGGCGCGGCCCCCGGCCTGCACCAGATAGAGCCGCCGCTGCGGAATGTTAACGACTATGCTGCCGGGCTTCTCCTTGCCGCTCCACGCGACTTCCTGCCGCATCAGGCTCGGGTCCAGCGTCGTGACATCGACCGGCGCGATGGTATGGCCACCATCATGGACGACGCCATAGCCGGCGCCGCAGCCGGCTGCGAACAGCGGCAGGCCGACGACGAAGGCGCGCCGGGTCATATTGGAAAGCTCAGTGCGGACAGGGCTCTTGGCGGGGTGCTTAATCATACTGCTCTCTGCTGTTAAGGTTTGATTGTGCTGACCCTCGGGCGTCCGCGCAACCATCTATTAAGAAAAGCCCACATCCGCGTCATGACACCGCACGGTGCCGATTTACCAAGCGGATTAACTACCAAACCAAGCGGCAAGGACCTGCGCATGGGCGCCCTGATAAACTGGCTCCAGCCCTAGGACAGATTAGTGATGCCGTTTGTCCGGGTGAGAGGCAGTTGGGTGGTCAAACATCCAGCTGCCTCGCTTTGTTTTGAGCCTCGGGCGCGATTTTCGCGACACTTGTCCGCCCCGGATTGGTTGGCGTTTTATCCCGAATTTTTCAGAAAAATTCACTTCTCCGGCCTAGCCTGTTTTCCGGGCGCTGCGCCGTCCGGCGTGATGCACCACCCGTATTTACAATTTGTTTAGGTTCGACCATGTCGATAGCGGCCGCTGAAAATTTCCTTCGCAACGCGCGCGATCAAGTGGCGCAGAAGGACATCAACGACAGCTATCTGAAGGCGATGTCGGAACTCACGCGCGAGATCAAGCGGCTGGAAGACGAAATCCGCCGCGTGCGCCGCGACGTTCTGGTCAGCCGCCGGTTCTGATCCGGCGCGTTCGCTGCGCTCGTCCACAGGAAGTCCACCCCACCCCGACTGCTTTCGCTTATCGCTCAAGCAGTCGACCCTCCCCCTCCAGGGAGGGTGAAGTTCGCGGCATTGACGAACCGCGTGCTATAGCGCCCCCCATGACACAGCAAGATGACAAGCCGCTGCGCGGCGTCGGCGTCTATTGGATCGACGAGGCTGATTACGCCTCGGCAATTGCCCTGTTCGACGATGGCGCGACGATGCCGCCCGATTGGGCCTCCTGGCAAAAAATGGCAATCGAGATGGAAACCGGGCTGAAAGCCTATGGCCATCCGGTGATGCGCGTGCGCATCGATCCCGGGACCTTCGGCGCGTGGTGCGAAGCGCAGGGCGTCACGCCCGGGCGGCAGGGCCGCAAGGCCTTCATTGCCGAAGCGGTGTTTGAGCGCTGGGGCGATCAGAACTGAATATCTACAGGCGGGTCAGTTCGTAGCGTCCTTCCAGGAGGTTGTTTTTGAGATCGCAGTTGCAATCCCGGGCGAAGGCCTGCAATGCCGCGCGCGCGATCGGATCGGGCTCGCCGGGCGGGAAAGCATCGCCAAACAACGCATAAGTCAGATCGAAAATATGCCCGCGGGGCATTTCCTCCAGATAGCTCTTCAGTACCTCGCGGGTCAGCATCGGCGGTCTTTCTTTATGGGCATCGCGGCAGCAAGCGCCGCCGTGATAGCGTGCCGCCCAGGCGGATAGAAGCCCCCGCCCCCGGAGTGCAGCTTATGGCCGCAATGTTCGAAGAGCTGGATTACCGCGAGACGCCGATCGGCGCGCTCAGCCTGCGCCGTCGGCGTGAATTGAGGCTCGGCGTCGACGTGTTCGAGATCAAACTCGGCGATGAGTTTCTGATGTCGAGCCTGTTCACCGCCTCCGAGATTGCGCTGGCCTATCTTGGCCTCGCCGGATTGTCCGGACCTGCCCTGAACGTCGTCGTCGGAGGGCTGGGTCTCGGGCACACTGCCAAGGCTGTCCTGGCGCACGGCAATGTCGCCTCGCTGATCGTCGTCGACGCACTCGAAGCCGTGATCGACTGGCACCGCCGGGGACTGGTGCCGTTGGGCGCCGAATTGAGCGCCGACGGGCGCTGCCGCTTCGTGCATGGCGATTTCTTCGCCCTCGCCGCCTCCGGCGAAGGCTTCGACCCGGACGCGCCGGGCCGGCAATTCGACGCCGTCCTGGTCGATATCGACCATTCGCCCGAAGCCCTGCTCGATGAAGCCAACGCTGCATTCTACAGCGAAGCCGGCCTGGCCCGCCTGACCGCCCACCTCAGGCCCGGCGGCGTGTTCGGCCTGTGGTCCAACGACCTCCCGGACCTCTCCTTTACCGAGCGCCTTGGCCGTGTTTTTGCCGATGCGCGGGCCGAGCCGGTGACTTTTCACAATCCGTTGCAGGACCGCCCCTTCACCCAGACAGTCTATCTGGCGAACCGGCGGGCTTAACCTTTTCGCTCCTGCTGCCGCCCGGGGCCTTGCGCTTGGATATGTTATAATATTACATATAGGGATCGTCTCACAGTCGAGGACCTTTTCCATGCGCCTGCCCGCCATTCTATTCGCCGCCGCTCTCGCCTTTTCGTCCGGTGGCGCAGCCCTGGCCCAGGCCACCACCGGCAAGGTCGCCGTGGTCGCGGCGCAGAATTTCTACGGCGACATCGCCCGCCAGATCGGCGGCGACCGGGTTTCGGTTTCCAGCATCATGTCCAGCCCCGATCAGGACCCGCATCTGTTCGAGGCTACGCCAAGCCAGGTGCGCGAGATCGCCGATGCGCAGATCGTCATTCACAACGGCGGCCACTATGACGAGTGGATGGAGAAGCTGCTCAAGGCGGCGCCGCGCCCGAAACGGATTGTCGTCAGCGCAGCGAAGATCGTGAACGCCAAGCACGGCGGCAACCCGCATCTGTGGTACGCGCCGACGACGATGCCCGCCGTCGCCAAGGCCATCGCCGCGGCATTCAGCCAGGCCGACAGCGGCCATGCCGCTGAGTATACCGAACGCCTCGGCAAGACGCTGGCCGATCTCGACCGAGTCTCGCACCGGGTGGCGGAAATGCGCGCCAAGCACGCCGGCAAACCCGTCGCCGCCACCGAGCCGGTGTTCGGGCTGATGGCCGACGCAATCGGCCTCACGATGCGTAACCAGAAATTCCAGCGCGCACTGATGAACGAGACCGAGCCGAGCGCGCGCGATATCGCGGCGTTTGAAGACGATCTCAAGAAAGGCCGGGTCAAGGTGCTGATCTACAACAAGCAGGTGTCGGAAAAGCTGGCCGAGCGGCTGTTGACGATCGCCCGTACCGCCAAGGTGCCGGTGGTCGCCGTCACCGAGACCCAGCCGGCCGGCGTTACGTTCCACGACTGGATGCTGGGCGAACTCGATGCGCTGGACAAGGCGCTGACGGGGCCCTCTTCTTGAACCCCATCGTCGAACTCGACCGCGCCACGCTCCGGATCGGCGGCCATGCGGTCCTCAAGGACATCAGCTTCGCCATTGCGCCGGGCGAATTCATCGGCGTGCTCGGCCCGAATGGCGCCGGCAAGACCACGCTGATGCGCGCGATCCTCGGCCTGCTGCCGCCCAGCGCCGGGAGCCTGACCGTGTTCGGCCACGCGCCGCAATGCGGCGACGCCGCGATCGGCTATCTGCCGCAACTGCGCACGGTGCTGCCGGACCTGCGCGTGCGGGGCCTCGACTACATCGCCAGTTCGCTGCACGGCGAACGCTGGGGCCTGCCGTCGCTGTCGGCCGCCGACCGCGCGGCCATCGAAGCGACGCTCGACGCCGTCGGCGCGCGCGATCTGTCGCACCGCGCGCTGTCCGACATGTCGGGCGGCGAAAGGCAGCGGCTGCTCCTGGCGCAGGCGCTGATGGGTGAGCCGCAGTTGCTGCTGCTCGACGAGCCTTTGATCAGCCTCGATGCGCGGCATCAGGAAGTCGTTATCGACGTCATCAAGAAAGTATGCCGCGAGCGCAAGATCACCGTGCTGTTCTCGGCGCATGAATTGAACCAGTTGCTCGGCGCCATCGACCGCGTGCTCTATCTCGGCAACGGCCACGCCGAACTCGGCACCGTCGAGGAAGTCGTCACCGCGCCGGTGCTGTCGCGTCTGTACGGCACCGAGATCGAGGTGCTGCGCGCCGGCGGGCATATTTTCGTGCTGTCGCGCGGCCGCGATATGGAACGCGATGCGCACATGCATGACCACGACCACGGCGGTCACGACCACGGGCACCAGCACTGACATGTTTCAGTATGAATTCATGACCAATGCTTTCGCCGCCGCCGGCATGGTGGCGGTGGTGTCGGGCGTTGTCGGCTATTTCCTGGTGATGCGCGGGCAGACCTTCGCCGGCCACGCGCTGTCGCATATCGGATTCGCCGGTGCGACCGGCGCCGGTCTGATCGGGCTGGCGCCATTGTGGGGGCTGGTCGGCTTTACGCTCGCCGCCGGCATCGTCATGGGGCTGTTGAGCGAGCGCATCAGCAACCGCGACGTCGCCATCGGCGTGGTGCTAGCGCTGTCGCTCGGTTTCGGCCTGCTGTTCCTGCACTACTACACGTCGTTCGCGACGCAGGCGACCGCGCTTTTATTTGGCAATGTGCTGGCGGTCGATCATGCGATGATCGCGACCCTGGCCGCGCTCGGCGCGGTGACGCTGGTCGCGCTGGCTGCGATCATGCGGCCGCTGATCTTCGCCAGCCTCCAGCCCGAGCTGGCCGAGGCCAAGGGCGTGCCGTTGCGTGCGGTCTCGACGATCTTCCTCGCGATCGTGGCGCTGGCGGTGTCGGCCTGCGCGCAGATCGTCGGCGTGCTGATGGTGTTCACGTTGATGGTCGGCCCTGCCGCCGCGGCGCAGCGCGTCACCACCGGCCTGTGGAGCGGGCTGGCGCTGTCGGCCGCGCTCGCGCTCAGTGAGGCCTGGCTCGGCATCGTCATCGCTTACTACACCGATTGGCCGGTCAGCTTCTGCATCGCGACGCTGAGCGCGCTGGTGTATTTCGCGGCGCTGGCCATGCCGCGCGGCCGGCCCGCGCATTCCCGTTAACGAAAACGGCCCCGCACCAGGCGGGGCCGCTGTCGCTTCATGCTCGGGAGACGCCTAGAACTTGGCGCCCTTCTCCTTGAAGTACTTGATCGCGCCCGGATGCCACGGGATCGGCGAGTAGTCCTTCACCTGGTTTTCGACCGTGA
>JAUSBQ010000217.1 GCA_030651965.1 Pseudolabrys sp.
GTCCCGCCGATAGTATGCGCGAGTGGTCCCAGTCCAGGCCATCGTGATCTCCCTCGAATCTTTGCAAATCCGATGGAATCACAGCCCGCTGGGATCACTCACCGCTTTTTCGGTCAGGCTCTCAGGATGAGGCCGAGAGAGCCTGACAGCCCGGGATGACGAAGGAGTGCGCCACCCCTTCAACTCACCGCCACGTCGATGAGCCGCATCTGCACCCGTGCCTCACCTTGCCAACGATCGACGGTGAGATAGCCGGCGGCGTGCATCTGCCGGCCGCGATTGTCCATCAATGCCTTGCCGAGCGGCGTGCCGGCAACGCGAAAAGCAATGGCGTTGACGGATTTGCCATCGCCCGATTTGAAGCGCGCGCGGATATGGTTCTCGCCGACCGGATCGGCGTAAGCGAGCGTATGCGCCGGCAGCGCCAGCACCGGCTCCGGATTGCCGGCGCCATAGGGCCCGGCCTTCGACAAGGTCTCGCACAGTTCCGGCGTGACACCGCCCGCGCTCACCGCGCCATCGATCTTCAGCGCACTGTCGCGCCGCGAGACTTCGACGGATGCCGCGAGCGTCTCTTCCAAGAACGCGCGGAAAGCGCCAAGCCCGTCCTTGCGCAAGGTGACGCCGGCCGCCATCGCATGGCCGCCGCCTTTGACTAGCAAACCTTCATGCACCGCCTGGCGCACCGCACGGCCGAGATCGACGCCGGCAATCGAGCGGCCCGAGCCGGTGCCGGTTCCGCCGGGCTCCAGCGCAATGGCAAAGGCCGGGCGGCCAAACTTTTCCTTGAGACGCGCCGCCACCAGCCCGACCACGCCGGGATGCCAGCCTTCCTGCGCGGTGACGACGACAGCGCCCTTCTCCTCGATGCCGAGCGCGGCCATGGCTTCGGCCTCGGCCTGCGCAACCGCGGCGACTTCGATGAGACGGCGTTCGCCGTTGAGCCGGTCGAGTTCGGCGGCGATGCGCCCGGCCTCGATGGAATCGTCCTCGAGCATCAGCCGCACGCCGAGATCGGCGCGGCCGATGCGGCCGCCGGCATTGATGCGCGGGCCCAGCAGAAAACTGAGATGAAACGCTTCCGGCGGCCCGTTGAGCCGCGCCGCATCCATCAGCGCGGTCAGGCCGATCTGTTCGCGGCGGCGCAGTGCAATGAGCCCCTTGGCGACAAAGGCGCGGTTGAGCCCTTTCAGCGGCACCACATCGGCGACGGTGCCGAGCGCGACCAGATGCAGCATCGACAGCAGATCGGGCGCCGGGCGCGCGGCGTTGAAGAAATCGCGGCCGCGCAACTCACGCGTCAGCGCCACCAGGGTCATGAACACAATGCCGGCGGCGCAGAGATAGCCGAGGCCGGAAAGATCGTCGGCGCGGTTCGGATTGACCAGCGCGACGGCCTTTGGCAATTCCTCGTCGGCCTGGTGATGATCGAGGATCACCACATCCATGCCAAGCTTGGCCGCTTCCAGCAGCGTGACATTGCTGGTGGTGCCGCAATCGACCGTGACCAGCAGCGTCACGTCCTTGTCGGCGAAGCTCTTGATCGCGTCGACATTCGGGCCATAGCCTTCGAAGATCCGGTCGGGAATATGCACGATCGGGTCGAGGCCGCATTGCCGCAGATAGCGGGTCAGCAGCGCCGCCGAGGTCGCGCCGTCAACGTCGTAATCGCCGAAGATGGCAACCTTTTCACCACGCGTGACGGCATCGGCCAGCCGCGCGCTGGCGGCGTGCATGTCGGTCAGCACCGACGGGTCGGGCATCAGATTCTTGATGGTCGGATCGAGATAGGCTTGCGCGTCTCCAGCTTCGACACCCCTGCCCGCGAGCACCCGGGCCAGCAGTTCAGGCGTGCCGAGGCGCTGAGTGATGGTGGTGGCGCGCGCCACGCCGCGGTCGTCCAGCCGGTCGCGCCAGGCGCGCCCGGTCGCCGACTTCTCGACGTTGAGGAAAAAGCGCTCGGTCGTGGAGTTTACCGGCAGCGCCGCGATGTTTGCCATGCGGGCAATATAGGGACTTTGGGTGGCCAGCGCACGCAATCCCAGTAGCCCGGGAGAAGCGCAGCGTAACCCGGGGCAGCTTACCGAGCGTCCCGGATTTCGCTACGCTCCATCCGGGCTACAAACTAGTCCAAATGAAACTTCTCGAGCTGCCGGTGTTCGCCGATAACGCGGCGCACGGTGCCGGTGGCTGAGCGCATCACCACGGTTTCGGTCTCGATCATGTCCTTGCCGAACTTGACACCGTTCAACATCGCGCCGGTGGTGACGCCAGTGGCCGAGAACAGGCAATCGCCTTTCACCATGTCCTCGATCTCGTATTTCTTCTTGGCGTCCTTGATACCCATTTTGCGAATGCGCTCCTGAAGCGCCTCGGTGTCGATGATCAGCCGCGTCTGCATCTGGCCGCCGATGCAGCGCAGGGCCGCCGCCGACAGCACGCCTTCCGGCGCGCCGCCGATGCCGAAATAGATGTCGATGCCGGTCTTGGCCTCCGCGCAATGGATGACGCCGGCGACGTCGCCGTCGCTGATCAGGCTCACCGCCGCGCCCATCTTGCGGATGGCGGCGATCATGTCGGCATGGCGTGGCCGGTCGAGCAGGATCGCGGTGATCTCTGACGGCTTGACGCCTTTGGCTTTCGCCAGGCTGTTGATGTTGTCCACGACCGACGCGTCGAGATCGACGGTGCCCTTCGGATAGCCGGGGCCGATCGCGATCTTGTCCATGTAGCAGTCCGGCGCATGCAGCAGCGTGCCGCCGTCAGCCATGGCGATGGTGGCGATCGCGCCCGGCATGTTCTTGGCGCAAAGCACCGTGCCTTCCAGCGGATCGACGGCGATGTCGACCTTGGGGCCGGTCTTGTTGCCGACCTTCTCGCCGATGAACAGCATCGGCGCTTCGTCGATCTCGCCCTCGCCGATTACCACCGTACCGTCGATCGGCAGCTTGTTGAGCTCGCGCCGCATGGCGTCGACCGCCGCCTGATCGGACGCCTTGTCCAGCCCGCGCCCGCGCAGCCGCGCAGCCGACACCGCGGCGCGTTCGGTCACGCGAACGATTTCAAGGGTGAGAATACGTTCCAGCAGGAATTCGGGCTGGACGGTGATCGAAGCCATCTTGGCGTTCCCCCAATAAAGACACGACAATTCAAACGCGCCGGCAGGCGTTTAGTTCTTCTCTATCCGGATCACCTGCGGCCGGCCAGAGATCACTTTGTCCCGCCCCACCGCGGCAAGCGCTTTCCGCACGCCATCTTCGCTGGTGGCGTAAGTGATGAGGATAACCGGCACCGAGCCCTTGGCGGTATCGGTGCTGGGGCCGTCCTTGGGATGGCGCTGAACGATCGATTCCAGCGATATTTCCTGCTCGGCGAGCCGCGTGGCGATGCTCGCGGCGGTGCCGGGCTTATCGCGCGCCATCAGCCTGATGTAGTAGCCGCCCTCATGACGCTGCATCGGCGCTTTGCGCACGCTCGTAAGCAGGGCCGACGGCCGGCCGAACGGCGGCGCGGTCTGGCCGCGCGCAACGTCGGCGATATCCGACAGCACGGCCGACGCGGTGGCGGCGCCGCCGGCGCCAGGCCCGATCAACGTGATCGGGTTGATGCCGTCGGCGTCTATGGTCACCGCATTGGTCACGCCCATGACCTGCGCAATGGCCGAGTCCTTGCGCACCATCGTGGGATGGACGCGCTGCTCAATGCCCTGCGGCGTCTTGACCGCGACGCCCAGGAGCTTGACGCGATAGCCCAGTTCATCGGCGGCGGCGAGATCGGCCGCGTCGATCGAGGTGATGCCTTCGACATAAATCGCGCTTTGGTCAACCTTGGTGCCGAAAGCAAGACTTGCCATCAGCGAGAGCTTCTGCGCGGTGTCGTGACCTTCGATATCGAAGGCCGGATCGGCTTCGGCGTAACCGAGCTGCTGCGCCTGCTTCAGGCAATCGGCGAAGGACAGCTTCTCCTGCTCCATCCGGGTGAGGATGTAATTGCAGGTGCCGTTTAGAATGCCGTAGATGCGGTCGACCGAATTGCCGGCGAGCCCTTCGCGCAGGGTTTTGATGATCGGGATCGCCGCGCCGACGGCGGCTTCGTAATTGAGCGCCACGCAGCTCTTCTCGGCCAGTTGCGCGAGCTTGACGCCGTGCTTGGCAAGCAGCGCCTTGTTGGCTGTGACCACCGACTTGCCGGAGGCGAGCGCGAACTCGACCGCGGTCTTGGCCGGGTCGCCGGAGCCGCCCATCAATTCGACGAAGACGTCGATATTGGGATCGCCAGCCAGTTCGACCGGATCGGCGAACCATTTCATCTTCTTGAGATCGACGCCGCGGTTCTTTGCCTTGGACCGTGCGCAGACCGCGACGATCTCGATCGGGCGGCCGCAACGCGCGGTCAATTGCGCGCGCTGCGCCGCGACCTGCGCGATCAAGGCGGCGCCGACAGTGCCTATGCCGGCGACACCAACTCGGAGGGGCTTCGTCATTTGAATCGGTCGCCTAAATTATCGCCGCGTCGCCAAAGGAACGACGTTATGCAGTTGGTGCGGCGCCGTCTCCAGGAACCGCTTGATGTTGCGCGCCGCCTGGCGGATGCGCTGCTCGTTCTCGACCAGCGCGATACGGACAAAGCCCTCGCCCCGCTCGCCGAAACCGCTGCCGGGCGACACCGCCACTTCGGCCTTCTCGACCAGCAATTTGGCGAACTCGACTGAACCCATTTCGCGGAACGGCTCCGGGATTGGCGACCAGGCGAACATCGAAGCCGATGGCGGCGGCACATCCCAGCCGGCGCGCGAAAAACTCTCGACCATGACGTCGCGGCGCTTCGTATAGACGTTCCGCATGTCGCGCACGCAGTCGTCCGGCCCATTGAGCGCGGCGGCGGCCGCGACCTGCACCGGCGTGAAGGCGCCGTAATCGAGATAGGACTTCACGCGACCGAGCGCCGCGATCAGCCGTTCATTGCCGACGGCAAAGCCCATACGCCAGCCGGCCATCGAGAACGTCTTCGACATCGAGGTAAACTCGACGGTCACGTCATTCGCGCCCGGCACTTGCAGCACCGACGGCGGCGCCACGCCGTCGAAATAGACTTCGGCGTAAGCGAGATCCGAGAGGATGAAGATTTCGTGCTTCTTGGCGAAGGCGACGAGGTCCTTGTAGAAGTCGAGGCCCGCGACGAAAGCGGTCGGGTTCGACGGATAGCAGACGACGATCGCGATCGGCTTCGGGATCGAATGACGGATCGCGCGTTCGACCTGCACGAAAAAGTCCGGCGTCGGCTCCGACGATACCGAACGGATCACGCCGCCC
>JAUSBQ010000226.1 GCA_030651965.1 Pseudolabrys sp.
CGGCATTGCCTGCAATCCTTCACTTCATCGCAGTTATACCGCTGCCGATGTACGGCAATTGCTCGCGCGGCTCGAAGCGAAGGCGCTGCTCACTGAGCCAGGCTGGGGCGCCGATGGATCGGCAAATGACTTTGCCGACTCGTTACGGCAAGCATCCTCGCTTCGGCGCATTTATGTCCCAACGGACTTTCCCGCTGCGGCATCTGCAACTGTTCCGGCTAATGAAGACCCCGACAAGGTTCTTTATTTGGCATTCACGTCAGGAACAACCGGCGTGCCGAAATGCGTCATGCACTCGGACAATACGCTGCTGGCCAATGCCCGCGACCTGGTTAAAGACTGGGGTCATGGACCTCACACAAAATTGCTGTCTTTAAGTCCGTTGTCGCATCACATCGCCTGGGTTGCCGTTGCGCAATGGCTGGTGGCGGGTTGCACGCTCATCACTGACGACCCACCTGCCGGTATGTCGCGCCTCGACTGGATTGTCGAAACGAAAGCGAACTACGTCATGGGCGTGCCGACCCACGCCATGGATATTCTCGCAGAGCAGAAAAAGCGCGGGATGCAACGGCTCGGCTCGGTCGATCTCTTCTATATGGCAGGCGCCCCAATCCCTCCTTCCGTCTGCGAAGACTTTGTCCGCCAAGGCATCAAGCCTCAGAATATTTACGGAATGACGGAGAATTCATCGCACCAATACACGCACCCGGGCGACGACGATGCAACGATCATCTCGACCTGCGGTCGCGGTGGGAAAGGCTATGAAGTCAGGATATTCGACCCTGTGGACGAGAACTGCGAAGTGCCGCCCGGGACTGTTGGGCAGATCGGCGGCCGCGGCGGAGCTCTGATGCTCGGCTATTTCGCCAATCAGGCGGCGACCGAAGTCAGTTTCAATCGCGATGGCTGGTTCCTGTCCGGCGACCTTGGCATCATTGATGGTGCGGGGAATCTGAAGATCGAGGGCCGGCTTAAGGACCTCATTATCCGCGGCGGTCACAATATCTATCCAGCTAACATCGAAGCGCTGGCGCTGCGCCACCCGAAAGTACAACGCGCCGCCTGCTATCCTGTCCCTGATGAGCGACTTGGGGAGCGCGTGTGCATCGCGATCATTGGCGATGTCGGTAGCGACGCCTTGTTGGCGCATCTCGCGGAGCAGGGATTGTCGAAATACGATATGCCGGAATACTTCCTCAATGTGGCCTCGTTTCCGCTTACCGCGAGTGGCAAGATCCTTAAACGCGAACTTATCGAAATGACAAAGCGAGGTGCGCTGTCGCCTGTCGCGGTGCGTTGGTCAGCGCAAGCGAGGGTCAGTTGATGTCCGTAAAGCTTGAGCAACGCGGCGACGTCGCCCTGATCGTCCTTGACCGTCAGGACGCACTCAATGCCCTGTCGTTTGCAATCATTGCCGAGCTCGAAAAGACCATAGACCGCGTGAAGGAAATGCCCGTGCGGGCGCTGCTCATTACGGGGGCCGGTCCAAAGGCGTTTTGCGCGGGAGCCGATATCAAGGAACTGCGCAACAGGCCGCTTGCAGCGCAACGCCAGGCGATCGAGCACGGGCAGGCTGTGTTTGCAAAACTCGATGATTTGTCGGTCGCGTCTATAGCAATGATAAACGGTTATGCTTTCGGTGGCGGCCTGGAGCTGGCTTTGGCCTGTACATTCAGGCTCGCCACACGCAACGCCAAGATGGGCTTACCGGAAATCAAACTCGGCCTCACGCCAGGCTACGGCGGCACTCAGCGGCTACCGCGCGTGATCGGCGAAGCGAGGGCGATGGAGATGATTTTAACCGGCAGAACGATCGACGCCGAAGAGGCGCTGCGTCTGGGTCTGGTCAATCGGGTGGTCGACGGCGATCCCATAGAAGCGGGACTGGCTTTTGCCAGCGAATTCTCGGGGTACAGCCTGCCAGCGCTTAAATTTGCGCGCGAAGCGGTGCAGCGCGCGTTCACCGTTCCGGTGCGGGAAGGTCTGAAAATTGAAGCCGATGTCGGAACGTTAGCGTACCGCACCGCCGACGCGGAAGAGGGAATGGCGGCGTTCAGCGAAAAGCGCAAAGCGGTGTTCCGCGATGAGTGAAGGAACCATAATCGTTACCGGTGGCAGCCGCGGTATTGGCGCCGCGATAGCCGAGGACCTCGTCCGCCGAGGCTTCAATGTTGCGGCGCTGTCGCGCAGCGGGCAGGCGGTCGCAGGCAAAGGTTATCGTTGTGACGTGGCTGACGAAAAATCCTTGAAAAACACCATTGCAGAAGTCGGCGCAGCCGGACCGTTGATAGGCCTTGTGAACAATGCCGGGGTTCATCGCTCCGCACCGAGCCATCAGCTCTCCGTCGAGGACCTCGAGGAGACTATGTCGCTGAACATGACCGCAACTATGGTCGCCTGCCGCGAATCTTACCCGTTATTGAAGGCTGCTGGCGGCGGAACGATTGTTAACATCGGTTCGTTTTTCGACAAATTGGGTGTCGCCGAGAATATTGCGTATTGCGCGTCAAAAGCGGCAGTCGGTGCGCTCACGCGTTGTCTGGCAGTCGAATGGGCAAAAGATGACATCCGCGTGCTGAATGTTGCTCCCGGCTATATTGAAACCGATTTGAACCGCGATTTTCTCGCCCGAGAGAAAGTGAAGGCGTGGCTCGGGCGTCGCGTACCGGTCGCCCGCGCAGGCCAGGCCCAGGAAGTCGCGCGGCTTGTCGGCTCGATCTTCGCCGAGAATATAAAGTTTTTGACCGGTGAGACGATCTATCTCGACGGCGGCCAGGGCATGAATCACTAATGAAGATATTCGAAACCCAACAGCGCCTTCGTGAGTGGTCGGATGACGAGAGGCTGGCTCTGGACCAGTTTCAGCGTCTCGCGCGCGAATTGATCGCGCCGAATGCGCAGCGTTACGATCAAACCGGCGAGTTCCCGTGGGAGAATATCCGCGCACTCAACGAGCTTGGCGCCAATACGATATTTGTGCCTGAAGTCTACGGCGGCGCGCCGATGTCCTATCGGCTCTATCTTGAAATCGTAAAGACCGTGTCGGAAGCCTGCGCATCGACCGGCATCATTTATGCCACCAACTTTCACGGCATGAAGCCGCTGATCGATTTCGGCAATGACGAACAACGCGCGCGCCTGCTGCCGCGGATCGCCGAAGGCGGCATCGGGGCCCTGGCCATCACCGAACCGAATGCAGGGTCTGATGCCACCGGCATGACAACCAGCTTTACGCCGGACGGCGACAGCATCATCGTGCAGGGCGGCAAGACTTTCATCAGCAACGGCGATGTTGCCGATCTGATTCTGTTATTCGGAAAATGGTCGGAAATCGCAGACTCCAAAAAGTCGATATCCGTTCTTGTGTTCGAGAAGGACACCCCGGGTTTCGAGGTTCTCCGCCTCGAAGACAAAATGGGCCATAGAGCGGCTTCCACCGCCGCACTTGCCTTCAATGCCTGTCGCGTGCCGCGGGCGAACCTGATCGGAAAGCCGGGCGAAGGGCTCGCATTGTTGCTGGCGTCGTTGAACAAATCGCGGCCCAGCGTCGCCGCTCATGCGCTTGGCATCGCCCGCGCGGCGTTCAATGACATGATCACCTATATGAACGAACGCGTGCAGTCCGGCCGGCGCATCGTCGACTTTCAGGCCAACCAGTTCATGGTGGCCGATCTCGCTACCGATCTGGCGATGACGGAGTGCTGGCTCGATTACGTTGCTTCATTGATTGAGAGCGGCGGCAAAGATTTCGGCCTCGAAGCATCCATAGCCAAAATGCGAGCCTCGGATCTGGCCATGCGTATGTCGACCGAAGCCGTGCAGATGCATGGTGGCTACGGATACTGCAAGGACTACCGCGTCGAGCGTTTGATGCGCGACGCCAAGATCACCCAGATCTGGGAGGGTACCAACCAGGTCCATCGGCAGCTCATCGGCCGGAGCTTTGCAAGAAAATGACACAAAAGATCCAGACCGTCGGTGTTTGCGGCGCCGGCGGAACCATGGGCGCGGGCATCGCTATCGTGGCGGCGCGAGCGGGCTATTCGGTCATTTGTTACGACACCGTCGAAGCGCCGCTCATGAAGACAGTCAAGCAAACCGAGGCGTTTTTTCAAAAGTCGGTCGAGCGCGGCAAGATGTCGACCGCCGAGCGCGACGCGGTGCTGGCTCGTTTCGATCGTACGACCGATATCGGTGCGCTGGCGAAATGCGATCTGGTCATCGAGGCGGTGTTCGAGAACCTCGAAGTCAAGCGCAAGCTTATCGGCCGACTCGATGAAATCTGTCCGCCACACACGATCTTCGGTTCCAACACTTCGACGCTGTCGATCACCGAGATTGCCTCGGGATGCAGCCGGCCGGAACGCGTGGTCGGCATGCATTTCTGTCTTCCGGCGCAGTTGATGAAGCTCGTGGAAATGTCGCCCGGCATATTGACATCGGAAGCGACATTTCAGGCCGCCTGGGATTGGACGGTCGGCTGCGGGCAAATCCCGGTGAAAACGCAGGACAAGCCCGGCTTCATTCTTAATGCGCTGCTGGTGCCGTTTAACAACGACGCGATCCGCGCCATCGAGGCAGGTGTTGCCGATGCTGCTGGAATCGATACCGCGATCAAGGCCGGTCTTGGCTATAAAATGGGTCCGCTGGAATTGATCGATCTGATCGGGCTCGATACGCAGGTCCGGCTGTGTGAGGCCTTTTATCCGATCACGTTCGATCCACGCGCCGCCTGTCCGCCGCTGCTGCGGCGGATGGTTGCCGCAGGCCTGCTCGGCCGCAAGTCAGGCCGCGGGTTCTACTCCTACGCCGGCAACGCCATGTTCGGAGCTTGATGCAATGCGCTACTCGATAAGGCAGAACGGCGAAAGCCGATCGTTTCCGCTGGGCGAATCGTTTCTGGACGGCGCGGTTGTAGATGCGACGGCCGAGATCGCCGTCTATCTCGGATCGCCCGTTGTCGCGGATGCCGGAAAGACGGCGGTGCTTGTCGAGCTGCATACCGAGTGTCTCGCTCAGCATGTCGACGAAGCAGCACCCGACAGCAGGAATGTGCTTGGCTTCGCGCGCTATCGCAACGGCGCCTTGCCGCCGTCGAATCTGGTTGAGCTGGTACGGTTTCCGAGTTCCAATGACGGCGCGGTCGAGGCGGCCAAGGCACTTTTGGAAACCGCCGGCATGACGGTCGTCGTCTGCGCGGATCAGCCCGGCCGTATTCTCGATCGCCTGTTGCGGCCCAAGTACAATGCCGCTTTGCGCTTTCTCGAAGAAGGCCTGGCGACGGCGAAAGACATGGATACGACATGCAAGCTCGGTCTTGGCTATCCTGACGGACCGATCGAGCGGGTGGTGAACGGCGGACTGCGCCACCATTACGACGTGACCAAAGCGTTGTTCGAGACTTACGGAACGGCCGCCTACGCACCGCCGCGTCAAGCGGTGGCCGCAGCGCGGCGTAAGGAGCAGTGATGCGGCCGCTTGAAGGGATCACGGTCCTCGATTTTTCGACTCTGCTGCCCGGACCGATGGCGACCCTGATACTCGCCGAAGCCGGTGCCGAGGTGATCAAGATTGAAAGGCCGGGGCGCGGCGAGGAAATGCGCACCTATCAACCGAAGTGGGGCGCCGATAGCGTCAATTTCGCGATGCTCAATCGCGGCAAGAAAAGTCTGACGCTCGATTTAAAGAACCCCGAAGATCGAGCCAAGCTGGGGCCTCTTATCGCGCGCGCGGATGTGGTGATCGAACAGTTCCGGCCCGGCGTCATGGCGAGGCTCGGACTGGACTACGAATCATTGTCGCAGAAAAATCCGCGTATCATCTACTGCGCGATTACCGGTTACGGCCAGACCGGGCCGAAGCGAGCCGATGCGGGGCATGACCTCAATTATATCGGCGACGCGGGCCTGCTGGCGCTGTCGATGGGTGACATCGCGCATCCGGTCGTGCCGCCAGCTCTGATTGCCGATATCGCCGGCGGTGCGTATCCGGCGGTCATGAACATTATGTTCGCGCTGATGCAGCGGCAGCGCACCGGACGTGGCTGTCAGCTCGACATTGCCATGGCGGAAAATCTGTTTCCCTTTACCTATTGGGCAATCGGCGAAGGGCTCGCCAAGGGTAAATGGCCTGGCAATGGCACCGCCCTGGTTTGCGGTGGAACGCCGCGATATCGTCTTTATCCGACCATCGATGGACAGGTCGTGGCTGCTGCTCCTATCGAGCAGAAATTCTGGGACGAGTTTTGTGAGCTGATCGGGCTTGAGGCGGAACTGCGCGACGATTCCCGGGATATCGAAGCGACAACGTCACGTATAGCCGAGATCCTGAAGTCTCAAGCCGGTGAACACTGGCGTCAGCGGTTCGCCGGCCGCGACTGCTGCTGTACCATCGTTGCGGATTTGAAGCAGGCACTTGAGGATCCGCACTTCCGCGCACGCGGCGTGTTTGATCACGTGCTCATCAATGAGAAGAGCGAGCGTTTGCCCGCGCTTCCGGTTCCTGTCGTCCCGGAATTCCGCTCATCTTCATCCGAGCCATCCTCCGCGCCGCTGCTTGGCGCCAACAATTCCGAGTTTAACGTATGAAAGCTGTTGCGGTCCGCGAGTTTGCGCCATTCGAAAAGATTACCGTCGGCGAATTGCCCGATCCGACGCCCGGCAAGGGCGAGGTCGTGATCGACGTGAAAGCCGCGGAAGTGAATTATCCGGACATTCTCGTTATCACCGGGCAGTATCAAGTAAAGCCACCGCTGCCATTCGCGCCCGGTAAGGCCGCGGCGGGCATTGTATCGGCGGTGGGCGATGGCGTGACAGACCTGACCGTGGGCGACCGGGTCACAGCCCAGGTCGAATACGGTGCATTCGCCCAAATGCTGCGGGCGCCGGTTGTTAACGTCTATCGCATGCCCGACGGAATGGATTTTGCCAAAGGCGCGGCGCTGGGCCTCGTCTATCAGACCGCACATTTTGCGTTGGTCGAACGGGCGCGCATGGCAAAGGGTGACCGCGTCCTGGTGCTCGGCGCTTCCGGCGGGATCGGTGTTGCGAGCGTGCAACTGGCGAAGGCGCTCGGTGCCGGGACTGTTATTGCCGGCGTCCTGGGTCCGGACAATGTCGAGATCGCGCGTAACAGCGGCGCCGATGTCGTGATTGATCTCGGGTCCATAAATCTCCGCGAAGATTTGCGGACCGCTGTCCACGCCGCGACCGACGGTCACGGCGCCGATGTCGTGATCGATCCTGTCGGGGGAGCCGCCAATGCCGGCGCTCTGCGCGCCATGGCTTGGCGCGGCCGCATGGTGATCATCGGTTTTGCCAGCGGTGACATTCCGACAATTAAAGCGAATTACCTGCTGGTTAAGAATATTGAGGTGTCAGGCTTGCAGTGGTCGGACTATCGCGATCGGACGCCGGACTGGGTTCGCCGTGTCCAGGAGGAAATTTTCGCGCTTCACATTGAGGGCAAGCTTAATCCCGTCATTAGCCGAAAATTTCCCCTTGAAGGTTTCGCCGATGCTTTAAGTTTGCTGCGTGATGGCAAAGCGCAAGGCAAGCTCATTCTCGAGGTCGGCTGATGGCTGCGCTGGCGAAGGATCGAGCCGTCGCCGTTATTGGCGCCGGTGCAATGGGTGCTGGCATCGCTCAAGTCGCCGCACAGGCTGGCCACACGGTCTATTTATATGACGTGGCCGCGGGAGCTCCGGCCAATTCGGTCGCTAAGATCGACGCCGCGCTCAACAAGCAAGTGCAAAATGGTAAGCTCACTCTGGAGCAGCACAAAGACATAATCGCCTGTCTGATCCCAACGGACGTTTTTGAGGATCTCGCGTCAGCGACGCTCTTTATCGAAGCCATTGCTGAAGACATGGCCGCAAAGCGCGCTTTGTTTGCTAAACTGGAAGGCATCGCCTCTGCGGACGCTATCTTCGCGACGAACACTTCAACACTGTCGGTCACCGCGATGGCCGCGGGTCTTGCGCGCCCCGAGCGCCTGGCTGGCATGCATTTTTTTAATCCAGCGGTGTTGATGAAGCTCGTCGAGGTGGTTCGCGGAATGGCGAGCGATCCCGGTGTGCTTGAAACCTTGGAGGCGACAGCTCAGGCCTGGGGCAAGGTCACGGCGCGCTGCCGGTCGACTCCCGGATTCATCGTCAATCGTGTCGCGCGTCCTTACTACGCGGAAGCGCTACGGCTATTGGAGGAAGGCGTCGGCGATCCAGCCACGCTCGATGCCATCATGACCGAATGCGGGGGGTTCCGCATGGGGCCCTTTTCGCTGATGGATTTGATCGGTAACGACATAAATTACCGCTCGACCCGCTCGGTTTTTGAGGCCTATGCCGCCGATCCGCGCTACCGTCCCTCTTTGATCCAGCAAGAGATGGTCGAAGTCGGCTGGCTTGGCCGGAAATCCGGGCGAGGTTTCTATCGCTATGGCGCAACGGTGGAACCCGATCGCCCGTCCACCGAGGGCCCGTCGGGAGGCAAAGCTGCACCGTTGAATAACGGTTGGGAGAAGTCTCCTGTAAGACTTGGGCCGGTACTGTTGGTGCCGACGGACGGCCGCCGCGCGGCGGATATTGCGCGCGAGCAGAAGTGCCCGGTCGCCGTCCACGATCTCCGCTTCGACAGTACGAGCAAGCGTATTGTCGTAGCACTTTCGCATATGACCGACGAAGTGCGCCGCGACGTTCTTGCCAGCCTGCAGGCGGTCGTTCCCTTGGTCACGGTAATCCCGGATTGGCCTGGCCTTGTCGCCATGCGGACGGTTTCGATGCTGGTGAACGAGGCTTTCGAGGCGGTCCTGCAAGGCGTAGCCGATGGCGACGCCATCGACCGCGCCATGAAGTACGGCGTCAACTACCCATACGGACCAGTGCAATGGGGCCATACGATTGGCCTCGCACGCATCGTTGCGGTACTTGAGGCCATCCACGCCGACACTGGCGATCCGCGTTACCGGGTTGCGATGAATCTGCGGCACGCCGTGCGCGACGCCGCTTAAGTAAGACAACCGAAAAGGTAGTGTCGATGGAAATCGGTGGCAAAAGCGTCATGATTACCGGTGGCTGCGGCGGGATCGGATTGGAAATGGGCCGCCTGTTCGCCGAAGCGGGGAAAGATGTTGTCCTGGTCGACGCCAATATCGAGCCCGGCGCCGCGCTGGCGCGCGACAACAAACGGATCAAATGCGTCAGGTGCGATTTGTCGTCGGCGTCCGACATCGAACAGACCTTGGGCGGCCATGCGGCCGACATCCTTATAAACAACGTCGGGATCTCTCCGAAATTCGACGCCGACGGAAACCGCATTCGGACCTGGACGATGACGATCGATCAATGGAACACCGTTATGGCAACCAATGTGACCTCCTTTTTCCTTTGCACAAAGGTTTGTCTGCCGCGGATGATGGATCGGAAATTTGGTCGAATTGTCAACATTGCGTCATACGCCGCACGAATCGGCGGATACCAGGCGGCCGTCCATTACACGACCTCAAAGGCGGCCGTCCTCGGTTTCACCAAGTCGCTCGCACGCGAAATGGCGCCCTATGGGATCCTGGTAAACGCGATTAATCCCGGCCGCATTGAGACGCCGATGACGCGCGACGTCCCAAAGGAATTAAGTGAGGCGCTAATTCCCCAGATTCCTGCCGGACGCCTGGGTGTCCCGAAAGATATCGCGAATGTTGCGCTGTTTCTTTGTTCCGACCTGGCAGACTATATGACGGGCACGGCTGTCGAGGTGAACGGCGGGCTTTACGTCGGGCCGTAGCGTCTTCATCAGGTCGGCGTCACGAATTCAAGTGGAAGCGTTCGCTTAAATGACGGACGCTGCGTAATCGGAGTCAACCAGGAGGCAAGCTTCGGGGCCGAATTCCGCCAGTCCGGCGTGTGCCGGAAATCGAGATATTGCAGCGCGACGCCGAGGACGAGATCCGCGATCGTCATCCGTTCGCCGCCGGCAATAAACCGCCCCGGGGCTGCGATATTCTCAAAGGCAATAAGGAGGCGGTCTATTCGTCCAAGTTCGCGGTCGACTACGATTGGACTCTGAGTAGGAGCCGGCTTGCGTAACTCGACTGTCCGCGTCGCAGCGGCGTCGATCATGCCACTGGCGAGCATCTGCAGGCGCAGTACTTGCCAACGGTATTCTCCTTCCGTCGGCACTAGCCGCTTCTCGGCTGGAACTAGGGTGTAGAGATACTCGAGTATCAGATTGGATTCGCAAAGGGCCTCGCACCCTGGACGAATGAGAATCGGAACTTTGCCGATTGGGGCGATTACCAATAACGAGGGATCCGGCTTCCAAGCATCTACGACTTCAAAATCATAGTCGAGCCCTGCCTCGTCAAGATAGACACGAACTTTACGTACATAAGGCGAAGTGTTCGAGCCGATCAGCTTCATGATGTGCCTGCCACGTTACCGCCACTGAATCCCATTTTCGTAGAGCGCGTTCAGGCCTCGTTGGTGCTTTGCGATATCAGTTTAGAGACATCGCTGGAGCGCTTCTTGAGATAGCTCGTAACGATGACGACGAGCACCGCAGCAATGATCAGAAACAGTGGAATGGGGCGCTCGAAGAAAATGGTGGGCGTCCCGGCCATTGCGATCGACTGCCGCAAGGACTGTTCGAACATCGGTCCCAACAGAAAGCCCAAAACCAAGGGTGACAGCGGCATAGAAAGCCGCCTCATCGCGAACCCGATGACGCCGAACAGCAAGGCGACCCAAACGTCAAACAATGTATTGCGCGGCGCATAAGCGCCGAGCACGCAAATCGAAAGCACAATGGGGCCGAGAATACTGTACGGAATTAAGCAAATGCGCGCCCAAAGCCCAACCAAAGGCAGGTTGAGGACGACCAGGACTGTATTGGCGATGAACATGCTTCCAATGACGGTCCAAATTAGAAGCGGCTGCTGCTCAAACATCATCGGGCCTGGAGTTACGCCACTAATCATCAAGGTCCCAAGCAGGATAGCGAGAGCAGGGCTGGTCGGAATGCCGAGCGAGAGCAGCGGGATGAAGCCTGCCATAGCCGTTGCATTGTTAGCCGATTCAGGGCTCGCCACGCCCTCGATCATGCCGGTGCCGAATTTTTCCGGCGTCTTGGAAATGTGCTTCTCTACGTCATATGCGAGGTAGGCTGTCAGCGCAGGCAACATGCCGGGCAACAGTCCCAAAATAAAGCCAATGCCGGTACCGCGAAATGCAGCGGCGAGACCGCGCTTCAATAGGGCCCCGCGCGGGATCATGGAGAGCCACGATCCAAGCTTGCCGGTATAAATCTGCGCTATTTTCTGATCGACGCTGGTGAGCACTTCGGCGATGCCGAAAAGTCCGACCAGCACGGGTACAATGTCGAACCCCTTCATGAGTTGGATCGTGTCGAAATTCAATCTCTGCGTTCCGCTCAGGGGATCGACGCCGACCGTCGCCAGCCACATCCCCAAGACGCCGAGTGCCAGGCCGCTTAGTAAGGATGGCCCACTGAAACTGATCAGCGCGGTCATGCTAAAGAGGACCAGACCAAAATATTCGGGAGGTCCGAAGCTCAACGCGATTCCAGCAATCTGCGGTCCGATAACCGCGATTGCAATGGTGCCAAGAACGCCCGCAATGAATGACCCAATCGCGGCGATCGCCAGGGCCTGCCCACCTTGACCGTTCTTTGTCATCGGGAAGCCGTCTACCGCTGTGACGATAGATGACACCTCGCCCGGGACGTTCATGAGGATCGCCGTTGTCGACCCGCCGTACATCGCCCCGTAATAAATGCCGGCCATGATGATGATGGCGCCGTCCGTCGGCAAATAAAGTGCGACTGGCAATAAGATTGCCATTGCAGATGCCGGTCCCAGCCCCGGCAGTACGCCTACAAGCGTGCCCAGAAGGCAACCGATGATCGCGAAACCGATGTTCGCAAAAGTGAGTGCGTTCAGAAGACCGTCGATTATCCCGACATGCATGGTGTGATCCTCAGTTCTACCGCTTGCGAGCCGCCGCGCTGTGGAAGTCCGAAATTGGAAGATAGATAGCTTCCTGCGCGCCGCTAAAGGCGTTGCTCGCTCGCCAGGAGCGTGGCAGCTCGGGCATGGATTCCACGCCGATCAATTGGGTATGCCGGTCGAGGCCCGTGATTTTAAGCCAGACCATTTTGGGATGGACGAAGGCATAGGCTTTCTGACCCTGAAGCGCCCGGTCTTCTGTCATATTGTCGAACGAGACTACGTGCAGCGCACCCTGCGGCAGGACGGCGAAGCTGTCTTCCACGATATCGTCGCCGGAGAAGAGATCGCGGCTCCAGTCGATGATGTATGGCTTCCATTCGAAGAAGCCCCAGTCGGAGGTGTACTCCTTGGTCGTGAAGGCTTCCGGCGATTCGAGTACCCACAGCGCCAGATAGTCCCGACCGTCGCCGGCTGATCTACGAAAGCGCTGATTAGAACGGAAATAAGGTTTGGAGAGCATCTGGACGATCTTCGGACCGCTGTACCAATCGTTCCAAGCCTGCTCTTTGGCGGGATCCGAAAAGTTGCAGCGCACAATATAAGCGTACATCGGCCAAAGGCTCCCGACTTCGATTGGTGGTCATCTGCGGAATCCCGCGCCTTCATTGATGGCAAGACTTATGCCATCGCATTTGAATGAGCCCGGCGTTTCTTTAGTGGAAAGTTGTGCATGGCAACGACAAGAGGCCCGCTAAGTCTGTTCGCGCTACAGACAAGCTCGGCAGCGAACGAGTGCAAATGGTCTTTTCAATACGCTCGCAAGCCTACCGACTGCTGGCATGTCCCTTGCGTTTGGTACGTCTGAGCAACGGACAAAATTTAAAACTGCCGCACCGGCATGCGTTTGTGCGGCGCACAATAATCGGAGCCAACTTTGAGTTCGAACGTGGCGCAGCTTTTCGATGTAATTGTAATCGGCGGCGGCGGCGCCGGGTTGGCCGCCGCAGCGGAAGCGGCAAGGCTAGGCCGCAAGACAGTTCTGCTTGAGAAGAACCTCGATATCGGAGGAAGCACCTCCTGGTCGGTGGGATCGATTTCGGCAACCAACACGCCGCACCAGTTAGGCAGTGGGATCCTCGATAGTCCGGATGAGCACTTCGAAGATCTGGAGCTTTTGGCCGGCGGCTACGCCAATCGCGATAACCGTGCGCTGCGCCGAATCCTGGTCGATCGTACCAATGAAATGATGGATTGGCTTAATTCAATCGGTCTCGTGTTTGTCGGTCCGAATCCCGAGCCGCCACATCGGCAGCCGCGCATGCACAACGTCCTTCCCAACTCAAAGGCGTTTCCTGACCGTCTCGGTCGCCACTGCCGCAAGCTGGGGGTGGACATAAGATTGAACGCGTTGGCGGAACGGCTCATCGTCGAAGAGGGGCAGGTTGTAGGCGTTGTGGCTATCTGTAATGGCGAGAAGACGGAGTTCCGCGCCCGCGGCGGCGTCGTGCTTGCAAGCGGCGATTACAGCGCGAGCGCCGAGTTAAAAGGCCGCTATGCTGGGGAAAGTGCGGCGCAGCTCGAACCGGTCAACCCGACGGCTACTGGCGAAGGCTTCAGGCTTGCGCTCGATCTTGGCGGCGAAATAGTCAACGGCGACATTATCCGCGGACCGATCATGCGTTTCGTACCGCCGCGCCGGCGCAATCTGCTTCAGATCCTGCCGCCGCATCGTTGGCTTGCCGTCATCATGCGATGGTCGTTTAACCGGCTTCCAGGCGTTCTGCTGCGACCCTTCGTCATGAGTTTTCTCACGACGGCGCTCGGCCCTTCGGTCGATCTGTTTAAACGTGGAGCGATTCTGATCAACAAGGACGGTAATCGCTTTGTTGACGAACTCGACAAGCCCGGGCGGATGGTGCCGAGTCAGCGTGACCGGGAAGCGTTTGTTGTCCTGGACGCCCGCTTGGCCGCCGAATTTTCCGAATGGCCCTATTTCATCTCGACCGCGCCTGGCGTCGCTTACGCCTATCTCGAAGATTACCGGCGAAATCGGAAGGATATCTTCCATAAAGCGGAAACGATCGACGGCCTTGCATCTTCCATGAATGTTCCTGCCGCGGCGCTGGCTGAAACGATTGGCCGTTACAATTCTACGGAGCGCAAAAATGGCGGGGCCGATCGTCCGGCCCTCGCGGAAGGTCCCTACTTCGCGCTGGGCCCTGTCAAGAGCTACGTGGTTTTCACCGATGGCGGCCTCAGGGTTTCCGAGCGGTTGGAAGTGTTGAAACAAAACAACGATCCGATCGACGGCCTGTTTGCGGCTGGGTCGGCAGGTCAGGGCGGACTGCTGCTCGAAGGTCACGGCCACCACCTTGGGTGGGCTTTTATTTCGGGAAAAATCGCAGGCCGCAACGCGGCGCTGCGCATCACATCTTTGACTGCGTAATAAGAAAAGTCACAGGGCGAGGAGGCTGTTTTGGCGCACAGGATACAGGGACTTTTGTTTATCTTAATCGGCGTCGTGTCGCTGATCGATAGTTGGCGAATCAACAAGTGGGTTCGTCCGGGCGGCTTTTTCGACGGCATCGGTCCTGACGGCTATCTCGGAGTCATCAGTGTTATATTGATTCTGCTCGGAATCGCTCTTGCGATACGATCGAAAATAGGAGGTGAGACCTCGGATTGGAACGACCTGGGCCGATGGCCGCCGGCCGACTATGTGGTCGTGACGGCTATTCTGGCTTTATTCGTTCTGGCAATTCCAATTTTGGGATTTTCGTTCAGTTGCTTTCTATTTTTCATCGCGCTGTATGGGCTGCTTGGAGATTGGTCGTGGGGACGCACGGTCGCTTATTCGTTCGTCACCGCCGCTAGCATTTACGTTATCTTCGAGTACCTAGCCGAAATGTCATTGCCGAAATCGTTCCTCGGGGTCTGAATAACATTCTCAACGAAATGGGGACATCTTGAATACCATTACTGCTGAAGCCGCGCCGCTTGACGGTGCGGCAGTCGAGGGACTGAGCCGTAAGCTGTGCGTTGCTGCCGTAGCGCTCCGCTACGAGGACTTGCCGGCCGATGTCATTCGCACCGTCAAGCTTCTCATCCTCGACACGCTGGGCGTTATCGGTGCCGCGAACTCCGCCCCCGGCATCCAGACGCTCCATACGCGCTTGGCGCGCTGGGAGACAGCTGGGACAGCAACCGCTCTATTGGGCAAGCTGCCGATGTCCCCTCCCAGCGCGGCACTCGCGAATGGCGCAGCCGCACATGCGCTCGACTTCGATGATATTCACGACGAGGCGCGGGTTCATACCTCGGCAGTGCTGCTGCCTGCCTTGCTTGCGATGGCGGAAGACATCGGACCGGTGACCGGTCAAGATTTCATTCTGGCGATGGCCGTAGGTGCCGAAATCAACGCGCGCCTTGGCCTGGCGTGTTTTAATTGCCTCGATCATGGCTGGCATCCGACAATGCTGTTTGGGGTAATGTCGTCGGCTGTGGGGGCCGCCCGCCTTCTCAAGCTCGATGCGGAAGCGACGCTCGGGGCTCTTGGATTTGCGCACCATCTCGCGTCGGGCTCGGCTCAAAGCATTTTGGACGGCGCCCTTACCAAGCGCCTCGGTCCGGGATTCGCGGCGCGCTCGGCGGTGATGGCTGCCTGCCTGGCGTCGGACGGACTGAACGGGCCGCATCGCCCGATCGAAGGCCGCGCGGGGCTGTTTCAATTGCAGGAGCGCGGAGAGGTTATTCCCGCCCGGCTCATGGACGGCTTTGGCTCGCAATGGGAAATCCTGAAGTACGGCTTTAAAGCATTTCCATGCTGCCGCTGCTGCCACAGCACGATTGACCTCGGTCAGCAATTGCACGGCCGCGGCCTCAAACCAGACCAAATCGAGGAGGTCACGATCTGGCAGCCGGCCGTCAACTTCCGCACGGTCGGGCAGCCCTACGAAGCCAGCCGCGATTCGGTCGTGCATGCCCAGTTCAATGCCGCCTATTGCTTTGCGCGCGCGCTGCACGACGGTACCGTCGATTTGCGCACCTTTCAGAAGCCGCAGATCACGGACCCCGCGATCGCCGCGTTCACCGGCCGCATCAAAGTATTGCTCGATGGCGACATGGACCCAATCGCCATGGGTCCGGCTCGGGTGAAATTGAAATTGCGCTTCGGCGAAACACTATCGGTGGAAAGCTCGACATTGCTCGGCGGGCCCGATTCGCCGCTCTCAGAAGAAAGGCTTCTGCTGAAATTCAGGTCATGCCTTTCATTCGGTCTCGGCACCGAGCGTGGCGCGATCGACGCTCTCGCCGGTCGGGTGCTCGAGCTTGAGCGCTCTCCCGACGTCTCCGAAATTGTGACAGCCTTTCCAGGCTAGAGCGATTGCTGAGGGCTCAGCGTCGAAAGGCGCTGCCACCATCCACTGTGACAACGGTTCCGCTAACGTAGGACGCCCGCTCCGAGGCGAGGAAGGCGACAACGTCGCCGACCTCTTTCGTATGCGCCATCCGCTTGAACGGAAGACGCTGGATGAGCGAGCCCCACGCCGCGGCATCGGGCCCGGAGCCGCCTTCGAGCAAAGCCCTTGTCCGCTCGGTTAGCACCAGCCCTGGATTGACCGCGACGACGCGGACCCCATGATCAACACTTTCAATGCCGAGTGCGCGCGAAAAAGCCATCAGCGCCGCATTGGCCGTCGTGGACACGATTGAGTTTGCATTCGGCGCCTCGCCGGCGATGCCCACCACGTTTACGATGACCCCGCTCTGGCGCTCGCGCATTGTCCGATAGATTTCTCGTGTCAGATTGATGCTGCCGTATACCTTCAAATCCCAGGAGTTTCGCCAGCCGGCATCATCAATATCGAGCAGCGCCCGGCGTGGGACCGCCCCGGCACTGTTGACCAGAATATCGACCGGGCCGCAGCGCTGGGCGAGCGTGACGGCTGCCTCCGGGTCGGACAGATCGGATTCGTGGACTACAACGTTGACCCCGTAAAGGGAAGAAATGTGCGCGCGCGCCGCCTCCAGATCGGTTGGAGTGCGCGCCGCCAAGTGTACATTGCATCCTTCCGCAGCGAGCGACTCCGCACAGCCAAGGCCAATACCTTTCGAGCCGCCAGTGATCAGGGCAGTCTTTCCGACCAATCCAAGTTCCATTAGTTCCTCGTCCAGATAGGGCGACGCTTTTCAACGAAGGCGAGCATGCCTTCCTTTGCGTCCGCCGACTTCATCAATTCGTTGAGAATAACATGAGCCTCAGAAACGGCATCCGCATAGGGCAAATGTTGAGTTGTCAGCACTGACTTCTTCGTAGCCGAGATCGACAATGGCGCATTGGCTAACAGCTTGGCTACCAATTCGGATGTCTTCTTCTCCAAATCGACGTCCGCCACAACATGATTAGTGAGATTAAGTTGCAACGCACGGCTAGCCGGCATTAAGTCGCCGGTGAACATATACTCCAGCGCGATATTGACGGGGATCATGCGTGCCAGGGTGGATGGACCTCCGATAGAGCAGAGTCCAATCTTGGCGTGAGGCCACCCCATTCGTGCCGTCTCCGAGAGGATGCGGATATCGGCTCCCATTGCGATGCCCGCACCGCCAGCCAGACATAGGCCGCGCGCGGCGCAGATCACCGGTTTGTAAATGCTCTTCAGCGCCATGAATACCGGCTCGAAATAGTCACCTTTATTGCCGGTTGTCGACAACTCCTTCACGTCCTGACCGGGACAAAAATCGGGACCAGTTCCGTTAATTACCAGGACCCAGACAGCGTCGTCGAGCCGACTCTTCTCTATCGCAGCGACGAGGCTATCGAGTGCTTCCTGGTCAAGCGCATTCTTCACTTCCGGCCGGTTGAGCGTGATCGTCGCGACCCGGTCACTAACCGAATATAGAATTTTATTTTGCTGCATGACTTTCTCGCACGGTTGGAATCGGCGGATCGGACTGTGACTCGTCGGGTGGCTAATATTGGTGTCTCGGTTATTCCCGCTTTTTCTCGAAGACGATCTTCGCGTCGACCAGCCGATCTATCTTCTCGGGTGAAAATTCCGCGACTTCGGCAAGTACCTGACGTGTGTCCTGTCCTATGCGGCGTCCTGCGTGAGCGATACGGCCTGGCGTATCGCTCAGTCGCGGAACTGGCGCAGCCAGTGTGATCGTGCCGAGATCATCGTCCGGCGTCGGCACCAACATGCCGCGTGCGCGATAATGAGGATCGGCAAAAATATCGCCAATATTGAAGATGCGCGTCGCGGGTACGCCGGCCGTACTGAGGATTTTCTCAGCATCGACCAAGGTGTGCGATGCGGTCCATTGAGCGATAATCTCGTCGAGTTCATCCGCATTTTCGTTGCGCTCTTGCGCGAGCGCAAACTTTGGGTCCAGGGAAAGTGTGACCTGTCCCATTGCCGTGCAGAGGCGTTTAAATATCGAGTCGCTGAATGCGGCGATATGAATGAACGACTGATCTTGCGTCGCGTACAGATTGTTCGGATTGGCACCCGGCAGCCGCGAGCCGGCGCGTTGCGCTATTTCTCCAAGCTTGTCATAGATCGGAACATACGGATCCATGAAGCTGAAGGCGCATTCCGATAAGGCGGCGTCGACCGACTGGCCCCGTCCGGTGAATTGACGGTTGAGGAGGGCAACCATCGCGCCGAAAGCGCCGTACAGGCCAGTTATATAATCGGTTAGCGCCGTAGCCATTCGTGCCGGCGGCCGGTCCGGGTCGCCATTGATTGAACGGAGGCCGCTGACTGCTTCGCCGATCACGCCATAGCCAGGACGTTGACTGTAGGGGCCGGTCTGGCCGAAGCCGCTGATCCGCACCAGAATGAGCCCTGGGTTGATTTTGCTTAACTCCGGATAGCCCAGTCCCCAGCTCTCCAGTGTTCCAGGCCGGAAATTTTCGATCAGTACGTCGCATTTAGCGACGAGTGTTTTGATGACTTCCTGACCCTCGGCCTTGCGGAGATCAATCGATATTGTGGACTTGTTGCGAAACAGACTCGCGGCATAAAGCGACTTGCCGTGAAACTGGCGACCGACACCACGCAACGTATCGCCGGCAGGCTCTTCAACCTTTATCACCTGCGCTCCGAAGTCAGCGAGCAATCGTCCGCAAAATGGCCCCGCGATCGTCGACCCAAGTTCCAGAACTCGAAATCGCGATAGTGGCAACAGGGGCGCTTTGTCCGACATCGATCTGATCCCTTTCAGCCTTCACGCCTTAACCCGTTAGAATTTGCTTTCCCTGTGCCAGCCGTGTGCCGCGGCTGAACGCGTGCCGTCCCTGCGCTGATCGCCGAAAGTTTTTCGCTCGCCTGCAACAGTCATGACTATGTCCGGACACGCGATGTCTTCTCTCCGGAAGCACTTGCAGACCGCTCTCTATCATTCGAGTTCTGCAAGAATGCGCCCAACTCCGGTTTCTAGTCCCGGCCGATATCAAAGCCACCCCAACATGCGAGCGGTTGTGATGCAAGCGATGGAAAATCCCGCGATGAAAGCCCAGGCGCTGGCGCCGACAAGTAATGGCTTCCAGCCGCGGGCGGTGACGGTTTGCAGATGCGTCAGCAGGCCCAATGCGGCCAGCGCGACCGTGAATAGTGTGCTCGTCGTGCTCGCCGCGAAATGCCGCGTTTGCGGTGAAATTTCGAAGACGCTTCCCAATATGACGAGTGCGATGAAGCCCACAATGAACCAGGGCAACAGCGGTATCTTCGTTGACGTCGGCTCGTCACGGGAGCGTCGATACCCAATAAGCAATATCAGTGGCGCCAGCATCAAGACGCGGGAAAGCTTGACGATTGTTGCGGTGTGAGTAGCGTCGGGGCCGCCCTGATATGCCGCCGCGACAACCTGCGCCACCTCATGGATTGAAGCGCCTGCCCAGAATCCATAGAGATCCTGCGGCATTTCGAAGGCGCGCATGCAAAGCGGGTAGATAATAATCGAAAGCGTCCCAAAAACAGTAATGCAGCCGAGGGAGTAGGCCACATCGCCGTCTCGCGCGCGCGTTACGGTGTTGGTCGCCAAGATTGCGGAAGCGCCGCAGACGGCCGTGCCCGCCGCCAGCAATTCAGTCAAGCCGGCATCGACACCAAGTCTGTGCCCGAGCCATTTTGTGAAAAAAAACGTAGAGATCAGCGAGGCCGCGCAGATAACAAAGGCTGCGGTCCCGACCTGAACGAGCTCGAATACCGTTATCTGTAGCCCCAGAAGGACAATTGAAATTCGCAACAGAAATTTGGCGGCGAGAGTCAATCCCGGTCGCGCTGCATCGGAAACGCCAAATATGGATGACAAGATCATGCCGAATATTACGGCGAGAACAATCGGATTTATCAGCGCAATGTAGGGGACTTCTTTTGTCAGTAAGGCCGCGATGGCGACCGCGCATGCTATCGCGAGTCCCGGCAACGGACGAAAAATTGTAACCAGATGCTCGCGTATCATTATGGGTCTTCGAGGGAACGCTGGCGTCGGACTCATGTCACCATCAGGTCCTTGCAATGAACCGACTCGTGACGGCGGGTGTCCGCCGCGCACTTGCAGCCGGACTAGATGACGATCTGTTCGGGCCTGACGAGATTATCAGGTCAGTCCAAGGAGGTTCATGGCGTTCCGATAGACGACTTTTTCCATCGACTCGGGACGAATCGGAAGCTTGGCGAACCACTCCGCATAATCTTTGATTGGGCAGAAAGGGAACGAGCTCGCATAGAGAAAACGATCGGCGAGGAAGCCGTCGGCGGCTTTAACGTAATCGTCCGAACCCGGCATGTTTGGAAGATACATATCTGGCGAGACGTACAAATTGCTTCGCCGGAACGCCACGTGAAGGATTTCGGTGACCCAGGGCCAATTGCCGTGCGAGCAGACGACCTTGAGTGTTGGAAAATCCGCCAAAACCCGGTCGAGCAGGGCCGGGTGTGTATAATTTAGGTCGGGACCCGCGTTACCGCCGGTCATGATGATGACCGGGATCTTGCGGTCATCGCAATGTGCGTAGATGGGGTAAAGGCGCCGGTCGTCCGTAAACATCGGCTGTGCATAGGCACCGGGTTCGATATTGATTGCCCGGAAGCCAGATTTTATGGCGTCATCGATCTGCTGCACTGCACGCTTGCGGTCGGTCGCATCCACAGACGCGGCACCCACGAACGAACCAGGATGCATGTTGACGAATTCCTCAACCTCGGCATTGTCGATGGAGCCGAGCGCGCCCGAATTGCGGCCAACCACGAGCGCTTTCTCAATGTTGCCCTGCTTCATCTCGTCGAGCATGGCCTCCACCGATTGCTTTTCGGCGGCTTGAGACGGTTCGAATTTAAGATTGCGCGTAAACCCGTTGCGGCGGTCCGGCTGGGAATACATCACCATACTGAGGAAGCCCTTGAAGGGCGGCCGCACGCGAAAATCAAAAAAACGCATCGATAGTCTCCGCTTTCCCGGCGTCAGCGGCGCTGCTCAACTCCGCAGTCCGCGACAGTACAGCAGAATAGAGAGCAATCTCCGTGCCAGCTCGAGACTAGTGAGCCGGATAGGTCTGGCACCGATTCTGCTATGTGAGCGCAGCGTCTCTAAAAATCGAGCGGAGGGAATGGTGGGCGATACAGCATTGATAACTGGCGTCACCGGGGTCGTCGGATATCGCATTGCAGCAAATCTGGCCGCGCGCGGCGGCTGGCGTGTGATCGGTCTATCCCGTAGCCGTCCCGCTGACGGCCGGCGCCTGCCGGGCGTCGAATACATTTCGCTCGATCTGACTGATCGTTCCGCATGTGCGAAGACGTTTGCGGGGATGAGTGGCATAACCCACTTCTTCAATGCGGCTCGCTACGAACACACCACGACAAAGCCAGAGCCGGTCGACATCAATACTGATATGTTTCTCAATGTTCTCGACGCAGTCGAAGCGGCGGGGCATCCGCTGCGCCACGTTCATCTGGTCCAGGGCACCAAATATTATGGGTCGACCGTTGGCCGATTTCCAACGCCTGCCAAAGAGTCACAGCCGCGTTCGCTGCATAATACGTTCTATTATACGCAGGAGGATATTGCCATCGAACGCGCGAAAACTCGCGATTGGAGTTGGAGCGCCAGCCGGCCGCACGGAATCTGCGATCCGTCGCTGGACATCGTTCGCAGCATGGCGCGACTGGTCGGGGTATATGCCGCGATCTGCAAGGAACTCGGCCTGTACCTTTCATTTCCGGGAACTGCCGAGAACTATCGCGCGGTCTACCAATGCACGGATTCGAGCCATCTCGCTAAGGCGATTGTATGGATGTCGACGGAGATCGGCTGTGCGAATCAGGGTTTCAATGTTACGAACGGTGACTATTTCCGCTGGGAAAATCTATGGCCGCAAATTGCCGAGTACTTCGGTATGCGCTGTGGCCCGGTCGTAACAATCAAGCTTGCCAACGCGATGTCGGATAAAGGCCAAGTATGGGACCGTATCGTCTCTTCCTATGGCTTACGCGATATACCCTATGCGCAGGCTGCCAACTGGACCTACGGCGATTTTCTTTTCACGCCCTCGTGGGACATGATGTCGAGTACCACAAAGCTCCGCCAGTTCGGATTTCCCGACGTCGTTGATACAGAGGCTATGTTTTTCAAGCTGTTCGATGCATTGCGGAGCGAACGCGTCATTCCGCCTGCTTGAGGCTGTGTGGCGCGGTGAGGCTGAACAGCATGCGATAGCGGCAACGCAACAAGATGTTGCTGAAGCCTGCCTCGGCGAGAGGCGCGGGCGCCAATTGTCTCTGCCACACGGTATCGAGGGCGGCTTCGTCGATCGCTTCGACTATCAGTGTCCAAGGCAGCACGAGATCGTTCTGGCGTAAATGGCCTTGCCGCGAATGCGATAAAGCTTCTTCATCCGCTTCCAGTAGATGCGCTCCGGTGATGCCGTGCCGGGTAACCAGATCTTGGATTATCTCTTTGCCTTTTGCGCTGCGCAGGCCATCCACGGCCCCGGCGCGGGCATCGAATCCAATTAGACCGAGCACACCGCCATCTCCCAATCCATGAGAGGCCCGAACCGTAGACACGGTACGCGACGGGGCTTGGAAACGAGGAACGAACAGACGACTACGCGGATCGAAATTGCGCACTAATTTGAGGTAGCTGTCGGACGAAAGTGCGCGGGCGTCGGTCGTCTCATAGAAGGCAAGGTACTGCGGACGCTCATCGAGGGCGCGATAACGACGGCCGCGGTTAAATCCGGGTAGGCCGATAACCCGCTCGGGCATGTGTTCACGGACATACCATTCGTTGAAATCCTGAGTGTCCCCCTCCGGGAAGTCGTGCGTGATGAGAAGTACGTGGGTTCCTAAAAAGGCCATGGCTTTTCCCGGCTAATGTCGCGTGGTTAAGGCCCTGCCCGGTGTATTCCTGGCGGGCAAAGTGGCTCTGACGCGGTCAGAGGTCTGCACCGCGCCGGCGGGCTGGGCTCCGGCGGGGAGCCCGAGCGATTGGTATGGTCTTTGCAAAAGCGATAGTGACAAAAGGCCTCCACAAAGCTTCATAATTATGGGGAAACGGCAATGCCGCAACATTCGCGCTACGTTTATGTCGCTCAAATTGCCATCCCAAGTTCGCTCGAACAACGCTTCACCGAGCTTTACGATCAAGAACATGTTCCCGCGTTGATAACGGTCCCGGGCGTTCGCTCATGTTCCCGCCTTAAGCTGGTGTGGGCCGACACGGAGGACATGCCGGAATATCTCGCTATCTACGAAGTGGATGCACCGGACGTGCCAAAGTCGCCGGAATGGCGAAAAGCCTCAAGCACTGGCGAATGGCCGACCGAAATTCGCCCGCACATGACGGTGCGCCGGCACGGCCTGTTTGAGCGCTTGAACACAGTCTAATCATAAAGAGCATAACGTTCGCGTGCGTACCGTGGCGCAAACGGGCTTTAGAAATTCCAGAAAGCCGAGGTCGATGTGAGCGAGAATGAACGTCGAATTCTAAAACGCGATCCCCATCCTCATTTGTTTCGACCCATTCGGTTCCGGAGCGTCGAGGCGCCCAACCGAATCATGCTGTCGCCGATGTGCCAATACTGCGCGACCGACGGCATGCCGGACGATTGGCATATGGTGCATCTCGGTTCGCGCGCGGTCGGCGGCGTCGGCATCGTCTTTACCGAAGCCGTTCACTGCGAGCCGCGCGGACGCATCACAAATTATTGCCTGGGATTGTGGAACGATCATCAGCGTGATTCATTCGCGCGGATTGCAAAATTCATCAAAGCACAAGGCGCGGTCGCAGCCATCCAGATTGGACACGCCGGCCGCAAGGCTTCGACGATGCGGCCGTGGGAGGGTTCGCAGTCCTTGCCGGTCGAACAGGGTGGTTGGGAGGTCATCGGTCCGAGTGCACTTGCCTTCGCGAAGGGCTTCCCAACGCCGTCAGCGATGGACGCGGCGGCGATCGATGCCGTGACGGAATCGATGGCTGCTTCGGCGCGCCGCGCTCGCGAAGCTGGCTTTCAGATTATCGAGATTCATGCCGCACACGGCTATCTTCTGCATCAGTTTATGTCGCCGCTGAGCAATCAACGCAACGATCGCTACGGAGGTTCGTTCGACAATCGAATACGATTTCTGATGGAAACTATCGATGCTGTGCGCGCCGAATGGCCAAAAGAACTGCCGCTGTTCGTGCGGCTTTCGCTTAGCGATCACGTCGATGGCGGATGGGACCTGGCGCAAAGCATCGAACTTTGCCGGCGTCTGAAGGCAAGTGGAGATGTCGATTTGATCGACTGTTCCAGCGGCGGCAATGACCCGCGCCAATCGATGAAAATCCATCCTGGCTATCAAGTGCCCTATGCCGAAACGATCCGCCGTGAGGCTCAAATACCAACAGCCGCGGTCGGCCTTATTCATAGCGCGGATATGGCCGAGCAGATTCTCGCGAACGGCCAGGCCGATCTTGTCGTTCTCGGCCGGACCTTGATGTCGAAGCCGTATTGGCCGCTCGACGCATCCCGCTCCCTGCGGGCCGACACCCGCTGGCCGATCCAATACGAGCGCTCAAACATCTTTTAGCGAGTAACCCGAATTGCTGTGCTGCAGCAAAACCTCATTATGTTTTTAGGATGAACAGGCCGGTGCTTGCGGTGTCGTCGCCAAAAGCAAGTTGGCTTCGATTCCCCGTAATTCGCCAGCGGGAGACAGGACTGCGGGCGGCACGAAATTTGCCATCCTTGACATTGGGAGGCGCGCTTTCAGAGCGAAGTGGCCGCATTACCCTTGCCGGCGTCAAACTTGGCGTGGGCTAGCGACAATCACTGAACACGAAGCCGTCTAACGAAACGAATGGAGGGAATAATGAAACGCAAAGCATTGCTAGCCAGTTCCATTATGCTGATATTGGGAATCGGCAGCGCCGCCGCCCAAGACAAATATCCGTCGAAAGCTGTTGAGCTGATCGTGCCATTTGCGGCAGGTGGCTCGACTGATCTCGGTGGGCGCGTTCTGGCTAAAATACTTGAAGCCAAGTGGGGCGTGCCGGTGCGCATCATTAACAAGCCTGGCGGAAACACAGTTCCGGCGGTGAGTGAAGTGATGCAGGCCAAGCCTGATGGCTATACTATGTTGATGGACGGTCCGCCGCAAAGCTCGATGCTCGAAACCGTGGTCAAAAATTTGCCGTTCAAGACCACCGATCGCACGTTCGTAGCGATAGCTGCATATACGCCGATGAAATTTGTCGTGCCGTATGAGTCGCCTTTTAAGACTCTGAAAGACGCGGTCGATGCGGTAAAGAAAAACCCATCGACATTCACTTGGACATCTCTGGGTGGCGCGGGCGCACAAGACATGGCATTCCGCCAGTTCTTCAAGGCGATAGACGTTGATCCTGCCAAAACTCGTCCGATCGCGCTCAAGGGTGGATCGGAGGCTATTACGATGACTGCTGGCGGGCATGTCAATCTCGGCGTCGGCTCCTATAGTTCGATCGCTGCCCCGCTTGATGCGAAGCGCATTCGTGTTCTCGCGGTGGCTTCGCCGGAGCGTTGGCCAAATTTGCCGGACTCTCCGACGACCGCCGAGGCAGGGTTTCCGTCAATCGAAGTTCTCTACTGGATCGGGATCTCAGGTCCACCGAATTTGCCGGCTCATATCACGAAGGTCTGGGACGACACCTTGATAGAAGTGACGAAGTCAAAGGAGTTTCGGGACGGTTTGTTAAAGGTGGGCCTTCTCCCGCTTTATCGGAATGCCAAAGACATGGCTGATCGAGTTCAAAAGGAGGCCGCTCAGACGAAGGCACTGTACACCCAGTGACGCGGCGTCAGAGCCTCGTGCTGTTGCACGATTAATAAAAGGCCCACTATTCGCCGCGGTGCGAATGGTGGGCCTTTCCCGTTTTAGACGGCAGTCGGTCTAGTTATTAATTTGACCATAAGGCTTTCACTATGCGGCGTTCCTTCGCGACGAATTCTTGCATCGCGGTACCGTTGCTGGGGAACGCCACGAGGCCGACACGTTCGAGTCCTTGAACAACTTTTGGCTCGGCGCTAACCGCCTGAATGGCGTTTTGCCAGGCCGCGACTGCGACCTTGTCCATCTGTGGCGGTCCCGAGAAACCGATCCACTGCAGGATGGTGAGATCCGGATAACCAGCTTCCGCACTGGTTGGGACGTCGGGGATGGGAGGGAATCGATTGGGACCGGCGACAGCGAGCACCCGTAGCCGATTCGCCGATACCAATGGCGCAATGCTGCCCCAGAAACCGACTCCGATCATCACGTGCCCTCCCGCGGTCAGATTGACCGCTTCCGCTCCACCACGGACTTGGACCGCACGCGTTTTACGAAAGTCGACCCCGATTATCTGGAAAAGGCGTCGGAAGGTGAGGTCGGTCGTGCCTGCCCCTGATGTCCACGAGAATTGACCCGGCTCATTCTTGGCTGCTGCGACGGCGTCGGCGAGGGTTTTAAATGGCGAGTTGGTCGGAACCACCAGCATGAGCGGCGTTTGAGCGGCCAGCCCCAGGAAGGTCCGGTCATCCACCTTAAATGGAATGCTCTTCACCACCGTCTCCAGCATTGAACTCGATCCTGGTCCGTCCATCAGCACCGAGTACCCGGCCGGCGATGCGGTCATTACCTCGCTTACAGCGGGAACTGTGTTGCCGCCCGGCTGGTTGACAACACGGACGGGACTATTCCAGTGAGCCTGCAAGGCGTCCGCAAAGACACGCGCTCCCAAATCGGTCGAGCCACCCGCAGTGAATGGGACCACGATTTCGACGACTTTGGACGGGTATTTTTCCTGGGCTTGGGTAGTGGTCAGCGTTCCAGCGGCGAGAAGAACCATAGCCGGCAGAGTGAACAGCCAATTATTGTGGTAGAGACCTGTCCTCATGACGTTTTCCCTGATTGTTGAAGAGACGTATTTTTATTGTTGATAGCAGCAAGCATCGTGCCATCGAATTTGATTTCGTGATGTGTTTGCGGCGAACAAAGTCGCGTCTAGAAATGTCGCTTCTGGAGACACGATCGTGTCGCTGCACGAATTTTACAGCGGAAGCTGTATCATTGCGGACATCTGCTTGAGTGGCACGCAGATTGCGGAGTAACTGTGCAATTGACCTAGATGAGAACTCCGATGCATCAGAAAAAAGCGCTTGTGCTGGGAGCAACCGGTGTCGTCGGCCGCAACCTGTTAAGGCATCTCGTATCGATCGGCGGATGGGAAATCATCGCGGTGTCGCGCCGCAAACCGGACGTGCTCGGTTCATACCAGCATATCTCCGTGGATCTCCTGGACCGTCAGCAGACAGGCGATATGCTGGGGCGCCCTCTCGGCGTCACTCATGTATTTTATTCGGCATATGTCGAAAAGCCGAACGCCGAAGACATGGTCGTTCCCAACGTTGCCATGCTTGCGAATGTGATGGATGCGGTCGAGCCAAATTCGCCGCAGCTCCGGCATGTCAATCTGATGCATGGCACCAAATGGTACGGCAACCATCTTGGGCCGTTCCCCACGCCTGCCCGTGAAAACGATCAACGCCACATGCCGCCGAATTTTTATCACGACCAACAGGATTGGATCGCCGGGCGTCAAAAAGGGAAATCATGGACATGGTCCGCGGCACGTCCGCACGCGGTCTGCGGGTTTGCTGTTGGGAACCCGATGAATCTGGTGATGGTAATTGCGGCCTACGCCGCCATTTCGAAAGCGCTCGGATTGCCGTTGCGCTTTCCCGGAACAGAAGCGAGCTATCGGGCGCTTTACCAATGCACGGACAGTGAACTGCTTGCGAAAGGCGTATTATGGATGGCGGAGACCTCCACCTGCGCCAACGAACCTTTCAATATAACCAACGGCGACGTGATCCGTTGGGAGCGCATTTGGCCACGGTTTGCAGATTATTTTGGCATGGAGGCCGGACCGCGGCAGCATATACAATTAGCACGTATGATGAAGGACAAAGCGCCCATCTGGCAGCGCTTGGTCGCCGAGCATGGGCTGCAGAACATTCCCTACCAGGATCTCGTGCTGTGGAATTATGGCGATTATGTTTTCTCAACCGGTTACGACATTGTTTCGAGTACCACGAAAGCGCGTGAACACGGGTTCTCGGAATTTATCGATACGGAAAAGATGTTCATACGCCGGTTCGACGAACTGCGAGAAACCAAAATCATTCCGCGTTTCTGAGCCGGCGCTCTAGCTGCCATTATGCACCGCTTTGACCGTTTTGCGGCGCCAAGCACCGCGTTCGCCTGATCCATTTTAATTATTGCATTTGGAGACGCGGCTCATCGGCTCCGGGCGACAAGCCAGAGTGCTGGGTGGAGAAGGTTTGTGGGTTGACGGGAGGGGTTTAAACTTTGGGGCGCGACGCCCCGTTTTTCAAGTGACGAAACGCGGAATGCGCCCGAGCGCGAGACGCAAAATATCCTGGGCGGGACACGACGTCGGCAAGTGAACTCGGATCATCGTCTTCATCTCGACGACGCGGGCGGCGATTTTGATGAGCCGCAGACGCAATGTGTCGAACTGCGCGACGCGCCACATCGAACGCTTGGGCATCGACACGCGCAGGCCCCACATGAGCCAGTATGCGCCCGCGTGCAAGAACAGCCGCAACTGGTTAGCCGTGGCCTTCGTGCATGAGGTGCGGTCCGCCGCCAGGTGCGTCTTCCAGGACTTGATGTGATTTTCAGCTTGGCCGCGCCGGCAGTAGACATCCTCATAGAGCACACGGGCGTTGCGGGTGTCGAGATTGGTGACGATGAAGCGTGTGTCGGTCCCATCCGCGCCGGCTTCGACGCGGGCGATGATGCGTTCGACGCGGCTCCAGCTCGCGGCCCCGTCGAGGAACTCCTTGAAGCGGCGCGCCTTGCCGTTTTTCGGCGTGGCATCGAAGCGCGCTTTCGTGCTGGCCTCAAGATCCCCAATATGCCGGCGCAATGTCGTGGTTGGGGCGACACCCAGGATGTAATCGATAGCGTTGGCCCGACACCAGTTGAGGACTTCGGGACTGCAATAGTGACTGTCGGCGCGTAATAGGATCTCGGTCTTCGGCCAGTTGGCACGAATTGCGCGCAACAGGCGGCGCAGGAAAGCGCGAACTTCCTTGCCGCCGGGGCGTTTGGCGGGACGAAGAACAGCGGTAACGAAGCGGCCCTCGCCATCGAACACGACGATCGGCTGAAAGCCGTATTCGTCGTAATGCGCATTGAATAGTCGCAATTGCTGGCCGCCATGAACCGCGTCGAACGTGTCGTCGATGTCGAGCGTGATCCGTTTGGGAACCCGCTGGAAGGACTCGCAATAAAGATCGACCATGGCGCGGCCCATGCGCAGCAAAGCCCGAGCGTCGGGCAGGTTTTCAAGACGGGAGATGGTCGACTGCGAACACAGTTCGCGATCTGACGGCGATAGATCGAGCGCCATTTTGAAGATGGGATCGCTGCGCAGAGAACTGGCATCGTTGCCGTCTTCGTAGCCAGCGCCGATCATCAGCAAACGAAACCGGATGATCTCAGCGAGCGGGTGGGTAATCAACTCGGGCGCGCGTCGGTCTACCATGCAGGCAGCGAGCCGATCGGCGACGCGAAGGCGTTGTTCAACTTCGCGTAAAACCAAAATGCCGGCGTCCGACGACAGCAGCCCACCGTCGAATTTCGCCACAACAGTCTTGCCGCAAACAGGTGACAGGCCGGGCAGCGACAGCATAGAATCGTTCATGGCGGATGTGGCCTCACAGAAATGGCGCGGATTGGAGTCGACAACCAAATCCTATGCTAAATCAATGATTTGTGCCACATCCGCCAACCCGCGCTGCATAATCCGGGCTAGCTCACTTCCCGTTATATGCCTGTCCGGCGTCAGCGCCTGTGAGACAGATTTAGCGGCTTGAGGGACGGAGGATTTCTGGCTCATCTAAAAGAGTGGAGATGAGACAGAAATCCGCGCGCCCTGAATCGTCGTCTGAGCGGATTGTGAAGAACATCCGTCGGGCAACCCGCAAGCGGCATTCGCCCGAAGAGAAGATCCGGATCGTCCTGGATGGGCTGCGCGGGGAGGCGCTGGAAGACAAATCGCCAAAGCCGAGGCACGTCTGGAACCGCATTCCTGTGCTTCGGGTAAATCATCTGATGCCAAACGCTCACTTATGAATCGGCGTTTCTACGGGTACACACAAACCTCCGGCCGGTCGTTTAGGAGGGCCGTCCTTTGTCTCGCATACCAAGCGCTCGGCGCGACGTCCCCCTCAGCACGGCTGGGATGCGGAGGAGGGGAGGACGCCTGAGTAGGGTGAAAATTTACAGCATACGGACAAAACCTGGATTTTCTGAGCACTATAAAAGGTGTTTTGCGCCTGAAAAAGCGAAGGATCTGCGCGATGTGAGGCTTTCGCGACGGCGTAATTTTGTCAGTCCCTAAAGGGCAGCCCAGTGATTACATTTTGTCTCAGCGCGTCATTGCTGAATTCTGGAAACCGCAACAGCGGGCATCCGGGCCGCGTCGGAGAGTTTTTTGCGACCCTATAAAATAGTTACAGCAGACCGGCTTCTGCGCGATCCTTGAACAGCTCCTGGTAGTGAACGTAACCAATCGATCGATCGATGCCGGATCGTAGCATCATCTTGAAGAGCGATACTTCGCGCCTTGCCGCGTTCGTCAGAAAGCCGGCGCGCAGCGAGTGAATTCCAGTAGGCCTTCCGCGTCGGCTGACTCTTCTCGGCCCTGGCGTAACCGGCCGCCAGATCCAGGTCTTCGCGGATGTCATCGGGCGGCTGAGGGGCGTATGGCGATGCGACGCAGCAGGGCGCCAAGTTGGTGGTGGCCGATGTCCGCCTCGAAAGGCTTGATGTCTAGCTCCTCATGCGAGTAATTCCGGCATTAGGTAGCAAATGCACCAACGGAAAGCTGGCGATGTGACGTTGATCCCGGCATTTTCGGCGCATGGCCGAACCGAACCTCATCCGCACCCTGACGACGAAGCAGAAGGCCATAGAGCGGGCCATCCGGGGTTATGAGAAGCAGATAGAGCTTTGCCGCCGCGACCTTGCCGCCGCGACCTTGCCGCCATCAACGCAACGCTGGTCGTATTCGCCTCGCCTGAGAGACGCACCCAATTCCCCGTCTACATGGAAACCCTGAGTGTCTGTCCGAAGAGTTGTTGAATC
>JAUSBQ010000232.1 GCA_030651965.1 Pseudolabrys sp.
CACCCTCCCCTTTCAGGGGAGGGATAAGGAGGAGCAGGGTTGCCCCCTACCCCTTCGCTATCGCATATTCCTCCACGATATTGCGTCTGCTTGCCGTCTGCTTGCCGCCTAACTGCCACCTCCTTGCCGCCTACCCCAAAACGCACAACAAACTTCCGAGGGAGACACCGTCATGAAGCTCGTCCGCTACGGCGCAGCCGGCCGCGAAAAGCCCGGCATCATCGGAGAGGACGGCAAGATTCGCGACCTGTCCCGGATCGTCAAGGACATCGACGGCGCCATGCTCGCCTCCGGCGGCCTCGCCAAGATCAAAAAAGCCAATCTCAAGCGCATGAAGCCGGTGCCCGGCAAGCCGCGGCTGGGTCCCTGCGTCGGCAGTGTCCGCAACTTCATCGCCATCGGCCTGAACTATTCGGACCACGCGGCGGAAGCCGGTATGCCGATCCCGAAGGAGCCGATCATCTTCAACAAGGCGCCGACCTCGATCTGCGGCCCGAACGACGACACCATCACACCGAAGGATTCCCTCAAGCTCGACTGGGAAATCGAGATCGGCATCGTCATCGGCAAGCGCGCGCGCTACCTCACCAAGGAAAACACCAAGGCGGCAATCGCCGGCTATTTCCTCGCCAACGACGTCTCCGAGCGCCACTTCCAGATCGAGCGTTCCGGCGGCCAGTGGAACAAGGGCAAAGGTTGCGAGACCTTCGGCCCCATCGGCCCATGGTTCGTCACCAAGGACGAGGTCAAGGACCCGCAGAACCTCGACATGTGGCTCGACGTCAACGGCGAGAAGCGCCAGCGCGGCAACACCAAGACCATGATCTTCGGTTGCGAGCACATCGTCTGGTACTGCTCGCAGTTCTTCGTCATGGAACCGGGCGACATCATCATCACCGGCACGCCGCCGGGCGTCGGCCTCGGCATGAAGCCGCCGCAGTTTCTCAAACCCGGCGACGTCGTCACGCTCGGCATCGAGAAGCTCGGCGAACAGCGCCAGAAGATCGTGCCGTTCAAGTAGCTCCGAGCGGCGACGCTTGAAGGAATATCAAGAGCCCCGGCATCGAGCCGGGGCTCTTTTGCTTTGACGACAGATGAAATTTGGCGAGGCCGCCGCGCGAGGGAACGTACAATGGAACTCGCTGCACGACCCTGTTATAAATTTGCATCAGCGCAGCGATGTTTCGACGCACGCCGCGAAAATATTGAAACCAACGTAGACATACCCCAGCGATTAATGCCTTTTACCCGACGACGGTAACAAGACGGCGGGGGCCATGCGAAACGGGAATTCTTCGCGCCAATTGCGCGGCGTTGGTGTTTTGTTGAGTTCCACGGCGATTGCCTCGCTCCTTGTGCTGACTGACGGCGTCAAAGCCACGGAAGCCACCAGACCCGTCACGGTCGCCAGACAGAAGGCACCCGACAGCAGTAAGGCCCGGTCCACCAACCTTTCCTCGACGATAGAAAACGAATTGCGCCGCGCGCGCGAGCGCGGCAAGCAGGAGCTTGTCGCCAGCCTGTTCGACACAGTCTGGCGCGAACCGCGGCAGCGGGACGCCGCACTTGAATACGCGCGGACGCTGGCGCCCGCTTTCGCCCGCGACCTTGCCACCGCGGCCGATCTCGGCGCGCTGCTGACCGGCCGCAACCTCACCCTGGCGCCGAACGCCGCGCAGGTCATCGCCGCGCGCAGCGCAGCGCCCGCCTCCGCTTATGGCAATTCGCCTGTATCGATTGCGGCCCGCGCGAACAATACCTCGCCGAATCTGCCGAGCCCCTTGCCCACGGCGGCCCAGCAGACGGTGCAACTCGACCTCATCCACGCCCAGGCCGCTTACGCGCGCGGCTACACCGGTGCGGGCGTTACCGTCGCCGTCGGCGACTCCGGCTTCGACACGACCAATCAGGCGCTGGTCAATAAATTCGATCTCACGCGCGCCAAGAATTTCGTCATCAACACGGCCGCGACGCCCTACGATCCGGACTTCGTCGGCATCCAATCCCTGACGGACCAGCACGGCACCCACGTTTCCGGCATTATCGCCGCGGCAAAATTCGACAACGTCGCCATGCACGGCATCGCTTACGATGCCGGAATCGTTCCGATCCGGCTGGTTCTGGCCGGCCCCAACTCCGCGCCGCTTGCGACCTATCCGGAGGGGACCGGCAACGATCCGTTCCATGACGCGCTAACCTATGCGGCGTCGCTGTCCAACGTCATGGTCTATAATGCGAGTTACGGCCCGAACCCGGACGACTTGCCGGCCCTCAATGTATGGAGTGTCCAAGCCGCTACCGAAATCAACGGCGTCTATGCGATGATGCAGGCCGGCAAGCTGCTTGTCGTCGCGACCGGCAACGAACGCGGGGAGCACCCGATCGCCGGCCTCAACCCGAGCGGCATAGGCCTCTACCCTTACATCAAGCCCGCCCATGCAAACACCGGTGTCTACGACGACGGCGGCGAGGCCCTCGATTTCTCGCCATTGAATTCAGGTACCGGCATGGTCATCGCCGTCACGTCGGTCGGCGCCGGCAAGGAAATTGCAAGCTACGCCAACATGTGCGGCGTCACCGCGGGTTGGTGCGTCGCCGCCCCGGGCGGCAACATGTCGCAAAGCGGCGACACCGGAATCTACTCGACCGTGCCCGTGGACACCTATGGCTTCTCGCAGGGAACGTCGATGGCCGCGCCGGCGGTGTCGGGCGCGCTCGCGGTTCTGATCCAGGCCTACCCGACCTATGCCGCGCGCGATCTTGCCAACCTGCTGTTCTCGACCACCGAGGATCTCGGCGATCCCGGCGTTGACGGCGTCTTTGGCCGCGGCCTAATCCGCCTCGACCGTGCCACCGACGGGCCGACGACACTCGCGGCCAACACTACCGTGGCTATCGTGGCCGACACCACGACCTATTGGAGTCAGCCGCTGACGACATCCGGCGCATTCACCAAAGACGGCGACGGCATTCTCACCATTGCGGGCCGCACCGGTGCGACGGGCAAAGTCGATGTCGCGCGCGGGACGCTGGCCGTCGACGGCACGCTGACCGTGAGCGGACCGGACACGCTCAACGTCAATACCAACGGCACGCTGGCGGGCTTCGGCGTGATCAACGGCAACACCGTCGTCGACGGCATCCTGTCCCCCGGCCAGATGCCCAACATCGCCGACCTGATCGCCAACAATGTGGTACTGCCCGGCGCGACGCTGGTCGGCAACTCGGCCGGCGTGCTCACCTTCAACGGCAACGTCACCCTGTCGGGCGGCGCCACCACGCGCATCGACATCGACGGCAATCTCGATACGCCGGCCGGGCCGCGCACCTTCGATCGCATCGTCGTATCGGGCGCCGGCAACGTCTTCACCGCCAACGGCACCCTCACCCCGATCCTGCGCGACAGCACCGCGGCGGTCAGCAATTATACGCCGGCGATCGGCAGCACGTTCGCCTTCGTGCAGGCGACCAATGGCGCGCAGACCGCTGGCACTTTCGCCACGCTGACGCAGCCGGTCAGCGGCCTGCCGGCGAACGGGCGCTTCGATCTGATCTACGCCCCGGCCGCCATTACACTGTCGGTGACACCGTTGAGTTTCGCCGGTCTGTCCGATAGCGGCCTAAGCGAGCCGGGACGCACGGTGGCCGGCATCATCGATGCGCAGCGGCCGGCCCCCGGCGTTTTGCCGTCGGCCAGCACCAAGGCGCTCTACGACGCGCTTTACGCGCTCACCTCGTCGGACCGGTACGCGACGGCGCTGACCCAGTTGGGCGGTCCCGGCGTGCCGGCGGTGACCGGCGCGTCGATGTTCGCGTTTCAAGGCTTCATGGGATCGATCGGCGAAAGACAGGACGCTCTCGCCTCGGGCGCGCAGGTCGCGCAGAACGGCATCGTCCAGTCGGTCGCCTTCGGTTACGGCAAGAGCGACGTCAGCGCGGTGGCCAAGCAGGCATCGCAAGCCTTTGCCAGCGTCGATCCGGTAGCGCGATCGTCGAGCGGTTGGAGCGTCTGGGCGCAAGGCTTCGGCCGCTGGAGCAATGTCGGCGACGCCGGCGGGCTGTCCGGCTCGAACAGCCGCAGCGGCGGCTTCACCGTCGGCGCCGACACGCTGCTGGCGCCGGACCTGATCGGCGGCATGGCGCTGGGCTTTGCCCGCACCACCAGCGATGCCTCGGGCACGCGCGCGACCGCCGACAGCTACACCGGAGCGCTCTACGCCAGTTGGACGCCGGGCCGCGCCGTTTACGACCTGCGCGTCGCCGCGGGGCCAACGCAGATCCGCACCAGCCGCGACGTGATCCTCGCACCCGGACCCGTGCAAGGCGACGCCAACGGTTTCGGCGGCGGCGCCTCGTTCGAGGCCGGCTACCGCATTCCGCTCAATGGCTTCACCGCCAAGCCCTATGCCGGTATCGCCTGGCAAGGCTTTCGCCGCGACGGTTATACGGAAACGCAAGCGCCGTTCGGGCTGGCTTTCCCGTCGCAGTATTTCGAAAAGATCACGACGACGCTCGGCGTCGCAATTAGCCGGACGGTGACGGTGAACGACACGGTCACGGTGCTGCCGGAGTTCAAGCTCGGCTGGGGCCACGATTTGCGCGACACCAGCCTGGTCAGCCAGGCGGCGTTGCTCGACCAGGCTTTCAGCGTCAGCGGCGCGGCGCCGGGACGGGACGCGGCGCTGATCGGCCTGAAACTGTCGGGATGGACGCAAAGCAACTTCCGGCTCTTTACCGCCTATAACGGCGAATTCCGCAGCAACGCCACCAGCCACCAACTGTCTGGCGGCGCGCGCTACACTTGGTAGCGTGCATGGTGCCATCGACCACCGCGCTCAATCATAAAGAAAGCCCCGGGCTATCCACCCGGGGCTCTGTCCTTGGAAACGTGTCGCCGGCCGATTAGAAGCGGTAGTTCAGGCCGAGGCGGACGATGTGTTCTTTGAACGAGACGTCGGTCGAGGTGCCGCAAGCCGCCGCCGAGCAGTTGGCGGTGCCGAGATCGGCGTAGAGATACTCGACCTTGGTGGTCCAGTTGCTCATCAGGGCATATTCAACACCGGCGCCGACCGTCCAGCCGAAGCGGGTCTTGGATTCCGACACGTTCGTGTTCGGGGTCATCTTGACGCTGCCGAAAGCCGCGCCGCCAGTGATGTACGGCAGCCAGCGATCCCAGCCGGCATAGCCCAAGCGGCCGCGTGCGGTGCCGAGCCAGGTGTTTCTGGTTTCGCAGCCGGTGCCGGTGCAAACGCCGGTGCCCGACGAGTCGGAGCCCTTCACCCAGCTATAGTCGACATCGCCTTCGAGGCCCCAGACCCACGAACCGGTCTGCAGGTTGTAGCCGAGCGTAATGCCGGCGAGCGCGCCTTTCGGCTTGGTGCTGCCGGAGTTGCCGACGCCCGACCAGTTCGAGGTGCCGAAACCGTAGCCGCCGTTGATACCGGCGTAGAAGCCGGTCCAGCTATAACCCGGCACGCTGTAGATCGGTGCCTTGTAGGACTGACGCGGAATGTCGGCCGCGAACGATGGCGCTGCCATCGCCGCAACGAACAGGCCGATGTACATCGTCATCGGAAGACGCTTCATTGTGTAAATCTCCATGGTGTTGACCAAACTTTTTTACGCACACGCGCAGCGAACGAAGTGAAAACGCAAGCGAACGGAAATTCAGAAAATGAACAACGTTCGGGCGTGCCCAGGCAGAACCGCCTGAGCCCGTATGGTAACCAAAGCCCATGAGTGGTTAAGGGCCGGTTAACCAAGAAAAGCTCCGTATTTTGGGGGTTTTTCAGCGCCGCCAAATCGGGCGTTCGCGCTGCCGTGGAACTTTTCCGCGCGAGGATTCGCAAATATTCGCGCCTTCTAACCTTCTTGCATTTCCCGCCCGGCCTCTGTTTCGTAACGCAATGGTGCGCCGGGGACCTCCGCCGATGAAGTTGAGTCTGGATCGCGTGGTGCGCTGGCTGCCGCGGCATCAGCTCTCGCTCGCCATGAACTACGCCGCCGCCACCGGCGTCATGGCGGCCGCCATATTGCTCGAGCAACTGCTCGTCCACTTCGCCCGGCTGCCGGGGCTCTCCATCCTGCTGATGGCCAACCTCATCTGCGCCATTTTCTTCAATCGCGGCGCCAGCCTCTACACCGCCGCCATCTCGATCGCGGCGGCGGCCTTTGCACTGTGGCAGCTTGACCTCGACGTTCCGATTTCGACAGGCCTTTTCATCTTCGTCGCGGTGACTTTGCTGATCGTCGGCTTCGGCACCTTGCTGCGTCTGGCCTATGAGCGGGCCACCAGTTCCGAGCGCCACGCCGAACTGCTGCTGAAGGAATTGCAGCACCGCACCCACAACACGCTCACCGTTATGATCTCGATCATCGAACTGCAAGCGCGCGAAGCCGCCAACCCGGAAGTGCAGCAGGCCTTGCGCGCGGCGGCGACGCGCATTCGCATTCAGAGCAAGGCGCATCGTCACCTCGATCTCGACAGCGCCGGAACGGTGGACGCGCACGACTACGTCGCCGAGGTGTGCCGGCTGGTCGAGGCCTCGCTGTCCGGCGTGCGGCCGATCACCGTGCATTGCCACGCGCAGCACACGACATTGGGCGGGCAGAAGGCGCTCGCCATCGGCCTCGTCGCCAACGAGTTGATCACCAACGCGGTCAAATACGCCTTCGCCGACGGCGAGCCGGGAACGATCTCGGTGCATCTGGAGCGGCTGGCGGACGGCTATGTCCAGTTGCGCGTGATCGATGACGGACGCGGCTGGACCGGCGGCGATGTCGACGGCATTGGCACCAACGGGATGGGCACGAACGGAATGGGCACCAAGCTGATCCGCGCGTTCACCAAGGAGCACAAGGGCACCTACGAGCGCCGCCCGCTGGCGAAAGGCAGCGAGAGCATCGTCACCTTCGCGCCCCGGCGGAACTGGAGCGGGGTGTAGCGGCAAGGTATTTGCCGAACGTCCGACGTCGCGCGTCACCGATTCAATTTTCAAACAGCGGGCTTTTCTTTCTTATCCTCCCCATCCGAAGTCGGATTTATCCGACTTCGGCATTTTAAATGCCCAACTCGGGTAAACCCGAGTTGGGTGAGGGAGGGATAAGACGAAGTGCAGACGTGATTCATCGCCCGTGTTTTTTGTGAAGGCGCCGGGCACGCCCCTATTCCCATCTTGCATTTCCAGCTTCGCCCTCAAACGAGGGCGCGCGGAACGCCGGGGTCACAACAACCCCATAGCCCTGCGTATATGTTTTAATAAGTACGCAGGTTAGTCACCACGAAGTTGCCGGTTGCCCGGCGCTCCGCGCGCGGTGTTTATAGGTTTGCTCCGCTTGGCCCCCGGTGGACTGACCTTTTCAGGCGCCCTCTTGCTCTAGGGACTGCCTATCCACCGCTGCGGGGTTTCCATGCACGGGCGAGGGAGCTTCCTCGTCTCGGTCTCCGTCGGACCCTGGTATTGGGTCTTCCGGCGGCCGAAACTTCTGCCTCAACGCCACACGCACTTCCGCCCCAGTGATGCGCGGCTGGCGCATCGGGACCAAGCGGCTTGGACCGCCGATGGGTTTGTTGCGCCGAATCTCCGACACCCCCACCGGCCACCGCTCCCCGCCCCAGCATCTGACGACGCTGATCAAACGCCCC
>JAUSBQ010000235.1 GCA_030651965.1 Pseudolabrys sp.
AGCATGATGACGTCGAGTTTGTTGCCGATGGCGCCCACGATCTCGATGATGTCGTCCAGCGCCCAGGGCGAATTGAGTGCGTTGATCCGGGTCCACAGGCCGGTCGCCCCGAAATCGACTGACTGGCCCATCTCGATGAAACCCTTGCGGGCGGCTTCCTTGGCGTCGACGGGGATCGCATCTTCCAGGTTGCCCAGGACGACGTCGACCTGCTTGGCCAGTTCCGGCACCTTGGCCCGCATTTTTTCCATATGCGGCGGCACGAAATGGATCATGCGCTCGAGCCGGACGGGCAAATCGCGCATCGGGGCTGGCGCGCCGATGGCGAGCGGCTGAAAGAATTGGCGGGGCAGCTTCACGGGATAAGTCCTTCCAAAAGGTACGCGTCGCGTTTAGAGCAATGCAAAGGCCGCGCCAAGAGGCGTACTCAAGTGTCCTGACCTTCGCCGGCCGGAGCGTGGAATGATCGACGTCCTCAATCTGGCATTACCGTTTTTCGGACTGATTTTCATCGGTTTTGCCTGCGGCAAGATCAAGCAGATTCCCGACACGGCGCTGGCGTGGATGAATTTCTTCATCGTCTATGTGTCGCTTCCGGCGCTGTTCTACAGCATCCTGTCGAAGACGCCGCTGGAGCAACTGGCGCAGGTCGACTTCATTTTTGCCACTACATTGTCGACCTTCTGGGCTTTCGCGGTGGCCTTCGCCATCGGCATGGCGATCCGGGGCGGGCGCATCGACGAGGCGACCATCGCCGGACTCGCGGGGGGTTACGGTAACATCGGCTACATGGGCCCCGGCCTGGCGCTGGCGACGCTGGGAGCGCAGGCGGCGGTGCCGGTGGCGCTGATTTTCTGCTTCGACACGCTGCTGCTGTTCTCGCTGGTGCCGTTCATGATGGCCGTGGCCAGCCCCGACAGGAAGAGCATCGGCTCGGTTGCGCTGGAAGTGGTCAAGCGGATCGGCACCAATCCGCTGGTGATCGCGACCGCGCTCGGCATTGCCTCGGCCGCGATCCAATACCAGCCGCCGACGGCGATCGAACGGCTGATGCAATTCTTGCAGAACGCGTCGGCGCCCTGCGCGCTGTTCACTTTGGGTGTGACCGTCGCGCTGCGTCCGCTGAAGAAGATGCCCTGGGAGGTGCCGTTCCTCACCGGGGTGAAATTACTGCTGCACCCGGTGCTGATGTTTCTGTTGCTGTCGCTGTTCGGGCCGTTCGATCAATTGTGGGTCGACACCGCGATCCTGATGGCGGCGCTGCCGCCGGCGCTCAACGTGTTCGTATTCGCCCGGCAATACGATACATGGGTCGAGCAGGCCTCGGGCGCGGTGCTGGTCGGCACCGTCGTGTCGGTGCTGACCTTGACCAGCGTGATGTGGATGGTGAAAACCGGCACGTTGCCGCAGCTATTGTTCAGGTAAGATCAAGCGTATGACCCCGAAAAGTGGAAACCGGTTTTCGGATAAGGTCATGCGCAAATGATGACCAAGCAGCCGCTCGCGGGCTTGCTCGTTCTCGATTTCTCGACGCTGCTGCCGGGGCCGCTGGCGGCCTTGATGCTGGCGGAAGCCGGCGCCGAGGTCATCAAGATCGAGCGCCCGGGCGGCGAGGACATGCGGCGCTTTCCGCCGATGATCGACGGCGAAAGCGCGGCCTTCGCGCTGCTCAATCGCGGCAAGAAGATTCTGACCCTCGATCTCAAGAACGAAGCCGACCGTGCGCAGCTTCAGCCGTTGCTGGCACGCGCCGATATCCTGATCGAGCAGTTTCGCCCCGGCGTGATGGCGCGGCTCGGGCTCGGCTATGACGACGTGCGCGCCATCAATCCGAGGCTGATTTATTGCTCGATTTCCGGCTACGGCCAGACCGGACCGCGCGCCGGCGAGGCCGGGCACGACGTCAATTACATCGGCGCGACCGGTCTGCTCGATCTGCAGCCGGGTCCGATCGAGCGGCCCGTCCTGCCGCCCTTGCTGGCGGGCGATATTGGCGGCGGCAGCTTTCCGGCCATGATCAATATCCTGCTGGCCTTGCGCGCGCGCGATCAAAGCGGGCGGGGCACGTTCATCGATATCGCGATGACCGACACGATGTTCACCTTCGCCTGGTATGCGCTCGCGCAGGGCGCGGGCGGACGTTTTCCCAAGCCGGGCGAATTGTCCGTCGTCGGCGGCTCGCCGCGTTATCGGCTTTATCCGACCAAGGATGGCAAGATTGTCGCTTGCGGCGCGCTGGAGCAGAAGTTCTGGCTCGCTTTCGCTGCAGCGATTGAACTTGGCGATGAGTTTGTCGACGACCGGCGCGATCCGAAGGCGACGGGTGACGCCGTCGCCGCCCTGATCGTTGCGCGCACAGCGGACGACTGGAGACCCGTATTCGCGCGGGCCGATTGCTGCACGACGATCGTGACGCCGTTGCAGGATGCGATCCGCGATCCGCACTTCGTCGAGCGGGGATTGTTCGCGCACAAAATCGAAACCGCGTCGGGAAAGACGATCGGCGCGCTGCCGGTGCCGATCGATCCGCAGTTTCGCGTTAAATAGCCTCGCCGCGCATCAGGCGGGGTTGCGCGGAGTCCGGCGCAATGCCTTCGCGCATGACGACGCGGCGCAACGGGCCGATCTTGTCCAACATGTAGAAGCCGAGCCCGCGCAAGCCCTGGACCGGCAGGAAGTCCGTCAAGAGTGTGCGGTTGAGCAGATCGATGGCGACGCCGCGCGTCGTGACGTCGCCACGGCGGCGTTTGTCGTACGCCGTCAGCAGCTCGGCGCCGCCAATGTCGCGGCCGTCACGGTGCGCTTCGATGGCCAGCTCGCCGATAGTCGCGGCGTCGCGCAGGCCCAAATTGAGGCCCTGCGCGCCGATCGGCGGAATCACATGCGCGGCCTCGCCGACCAGCGCGATGCGCTTGGCGCCGAAGCTGTGCGCCGTGACGGTGCTGAGCGGAAACAGTCCGCGCCCGGGTTCGAGTTCGATCTTGCCGAGGATCGAGTGTGAGGCGCGCTCGATCTCGGCGGCGAGCGCAGCGTCATCGAGCGCGGCGAGGTCGTCGGCCTCGCGCGGCTCCAGCACCCAGACCAGACTTGAACGCAACCCCGGCATTGGCACCAGCGTGAACGGGCCGCTCGGCGTATGGAATTCGGTCGACGTGTCGCGGTGCGGCCGTGAATGGCGCAGGATCACCGTGAGCGCGACCTGTTTGTACGGGTGGTCGTGGACTGTGATCCCCGCCGCCTTGCGGCAGAGCGAGCGGCGGCCGTCGGCGCCGATGACCAGCGGCGCGCGCAGCGTCTCGCCGCTTTCGGCCGTGACCAAAACGGCATCGTCCCCGGGTTCGACCGCGGTGACCTCGTTGTCGATCAGTTTCAGGTTCGGCAGCTCAGTGGCGCGCGCTTCCAGCGCGGCGACCAGATCGCGGTTGGCGATGTTATGGCCGAAGGCGTCGAGACCGATTTCGCCGGCCTCGAATTTGACCTCCGGCGCCCGCCACAGCCGGCCGGTGTCGTCGACGATGCGCATGGTCCTGAGCGGCGCCGACCGGGCCGCGCACAGGCGCCAGACGCCGAGCGTCTCCAGCGCCGTCACGGACCCGCCGAGCAGGGCGGTGGTGCGGTTGTCGGGGCGGGCCGGGCGCCGGCCGACAAGGGCGGTCGAAAGCCCGCCTGCCGCCAGCGCCACCGCCGCCGTCAGGCCGGCCGGTCCGCCGCCGACCACGATCGTCTGATATTTGTCCGGCATCAAAGCGCCTAATCCTGTTTAGGTTTAGCCGGATTAGCATGTCCCCGGCGCGATGCGCTATGCATTGGGACGCAAAGGAGCCAGATGACCGAGGCCGCCGACCACAACCTGCCGCATCTCTCTCGCGCCGCCAGCCGGCTGGGTGCGGTTTTCGCGCGTCCGAAGGGGCTGGCCGTGGTTTGCGTCATCGCGCTGGTGGGGCTCGGCTGGCTTTATCTCGGCCTGATGACGGCCAGCATGGCGGGGCCGGGCGGTATTGGGATAAGCGGCGCCTGGGACGCCTTGTGCGGCTCCACGTTCGGCGTCGCGCTGATGCCGGATGGCGTCTGGGGCGTGTCCGGCTTCGCGCTGGTGGCGTTGATGTGGGGGGCGATGACGCTCGCCATGATGCTGCCGAGCGCCTCGCCGATGATCCTGACCTATGCCGAAATCGCCGACACCGCCGCGCGCAAAGGCGAGGAGGTCGTCTCGCCCTTCGTGCTGGCAGGCGGCTACATGCTCATCTGGTTCGGCTTCGCCGCCGCGGCGACCGTCGCGCAATATGCGCTGACGCGCGCCGCGCTGCTCGATCCCAGCATGGCCTCGGTGAGTGGTTTGTTTTCCGGCGCGATCTTCATCGCCGCCGGCGTCTATCAATTCTCGGCGCTCAAACACGCCTGTCTGCGGCAATGCCAGTCGCCATTTCCGTTCTTCTTCGCCAACTGGGCGACGACGCCGCGCGGTGTATTCAAGCTTGGGCTGCGTCAGGGACTGCTCTGCCTCGGCTGCTGCTGGGCGATGATGCTGGTGATGTTCGCGGTCGGGATCATGAACGTCTTGTGGATGGCGGGGCTCGGCATCGTGATGACCTTGGAGAAGATGGGAACCGGCAAGCGCTTCACCTATGCGATCGGCGTCGCGCTGATCGCCGCCGGCGCGGTCTTTATCGGCGCATCGGTGCTGGCCCATTGGCCGGGGCGGGCGATTTGAGCTACCAATACAAGAAAATGCGGGAGTGAAAGCATGACCGAAGCCTGGACCCTCAAAGGCGAAATGACCTTGTCGTGCAGTTGCACGGTGTTCTGCCCCTGCGTTTTGTCGCTCGGCGACCACCCGCCGACCGAGGACCGCTGCCAGACCTGGGCCGGCGTGCGTATCGATGACGGCCATATCGACAATGTGGACCTGTCGGGCATCAAGGTCGGCCTGATGATGGATCTGCCCGGCATCATGTCGCGCGGCAACTGGACGGCCGCTCTGTTCGTCGACGACCAGGCGTCGATCCAGGCGGTGAAGGGCCTCACCCGCATTTTCACCGGCCGCGTCGGCGGCACCACGCATCTGCTGTCGATCCTGGTCGGCCAGTTTCTCGGCGTCCATCAGACGCCGATTTCCTACGAGACCGACGGCCAGACGCGGCGCATCCGCATCGAGAAGTATGTCGACGGCGCGATCACGCCGGTGCGCGGCAGCGACAAGGAAGGCAACGTCGTCATCCGCAACAGCGAATACTGGATCGGTCCCGACGTCATCGTCGCCAAATCGGATAAGTCGCGCTTTCGCGGCTTCGGCCGCAACTGGAATTTGACCGGACGCTCGGCCGAGATCGTCAAACTTGATTGGGGCAATCAGCAGCGCTGATGTTTGTTACCGTCCGCGCGTTCGCCGTCCATATTTTTACCGCACTCGGCGCGGCGCTCGGCCTGTTGGCGCTGATCTTTGCTACCGGCGGACACTGGGCGGCGATGTTCCTCGCGCTTGGCCTGGCGCTGATCGTCGATGGTGTCGACGGGCCGATGGCGCGGCGCTTCAAGGTGCGGGAAGTGCTGCCGCGCTGGTCGGGCGAGGGGCTAGATTTCGTCGTCGATTTCATCACCTACGTCTTCGTCCCGGCCTATGCGATCGCGGCGAGCGGTTATCTGCCGGAACTGCTGGCGATCCCGCTCGGCTGCGTCATCGTCGTCACCGGCGCGCTGTATTTCGCCGACGGCAACATGAAGACCGACGACAATTATTTCCGCGGCTTTCCGGCGGTGTGGAATCTGGTGGCCTTCTATGTCTTCGTGCTGGAGCCGGCGCCGTGGCCGGCCACGGTGGCGATTCTTGCGCTCGCCGCGCTCACCTTCGCGCCGCTGCGCTTCGTGCATCCGTTGCGGGTGCGGCACTGGCGCGTTCTCAATATCGTGCTGATGGCGGCGTGGGCTGTGCTGGCTTTCGTCGCGGTGGCGGCCGACCTCTCGCCCGACCCCTATGTTGTCGCGGCGCTATCGGCGATCGCGCTTTACTTCCTCGTGGCCGGCTTGCTACGCCGGGCTCCGGATCAAGCCTAAGAAGCCGAACAGCCTGGGGAGTGTCTCGCATGTCTCGTCCCGTCCTTCTTGTCGCCGGCGGCAGCCGCGGCATCGGCGCCGCCACCGCGAAACTCGCAGGGACAGCCGGCTACGACGTCGCGGTGAACTACAACAGCAATTCGAATGCCGCTGCCGGCGTTGTCGCTGCGGTGAAGGCCGCAGGCGGCAGGGCGATCGCGCTCCAGGGCGACATGGGCAAGGAAGAAGACATCGAGCGCGTGTTCGCGCAGACCGCCAGGGAATTGGGGCCGATCACGCATTTCGTGCATTCGTCCGGCATCATCGGACCGATGTCGCGGCTCGACGAGGCCGACAGCAAGACCATCCGCGAGGTGCTCGACGTCGATACGCTCGGCGCGCTGTTATGCCTGCGCGCCTGCGTGCGGACAATGTCGACCAAACATGGCGGCAAAGGCGGCTCGGTCGTCATGCTGTCGTCGATGGCGGCGACCTTGGGCGGCGCCAATGAATGCGTCTGGTACGCGGCCGCGAAAGGCGCGGTCGATTCCATGGTCATCGGCGTGTCGCGGGAAGTCGCCAAGGAAGGCATCCGCGTCAATGCCGTCAGTCCGGGCATGATCGACACCGACATTCAACCGCCGGGCCGGGTCGAGCGTCTGATGCCGATGCTGCCGCAAGGCCGCGCCGGATCGCCTGAGGAGGTTGCCGAAGGCATTCTGTTCCTGCTGTCGGACGCGGCGTCTTACGTCAATGGCACAAACCTGCGCGTGTCCGGCGCGCGCTGACGCGATCGGCGCCCGTCTTGCGCTGGCACGACGGGGCTGCCTATGATCGCGCCTAACAATCGTCACAGACAACCAAGCAAAATATTCAAGGGGTGAAACATGGTCGCGGCAGTGCGCGTTCACAATACCGGCGGTCCTGACGTTTTGACGCTGGACGATATCGAAGTTCCGGCACCTGGCCAGGGCCAGATCAAGATCAAGCAGCATGCCTGCGGCGTGAATTTCATCGACACCTATTTCCGTATCGGCATGTATCCGTCGCCGGTCGGTATGCCGTTCGTGTCGGGCAATGAAGGCGCCGGCCAGATCACCGAAGTCGGGCCGGGCGTGACCGATTTGAAAGTGGGCGACCGCGTCGCCTACGTCGTGCCGCTGGGCGGCTATTCGGCCGAGCGTCTGCTGCCGGCCGAGCGCGCGGTGAAGCTGCCCGACAATATCAGCTATGAGCAAGCCGCCTCGATGATGCTCAAGGGCATGACGGCGCAGTACCTGCTCAACCGCACCTTCAAGGTGAAGAAAGGCGACATCATTCTGGTGCATGCCGCCGCCGGCGGCGTCGGCCTCATTTTGTGCCAGTGGGCCAACCATCTCGGCGCCACCGTGATCGGCACCGTCGGCTCCAAGGACAAAGCCGATCTCGCCAAGAAGAACGGCGCGCACCACACGATCCTCTATCGCGACGAGGATTTCGCCGCGCGGGTCAAGGAAATCACCAGCGGAAAATTGTGCGACGTGGTCTATGACGGCATCGGCAACGACACGTTCCCGAAGTCGCTCGATTGCATCCGGCCGCTCGGCATGTTCGTTTCCTTCGGTTCGGCGTCGGGGCCGATCAAGGCGTTCGACATCAACCTGTTGCAGCACAAGGGCTCTCTGTTCGCGACCCGGCCCACGCTCAATCACTACGCGGCCAAGCGCGAGGATCTGGTGGCGACCGCCAACGATCTGTTCAACGTCGTCGGTTCCGGCGCGGTGAAGATTCCGGCGAGCCACAAATACGCGCTCAAGGATGCCGCCCAGGCGCACAAGGACCTGGAAGGCCGCAAGACGACGGGGTCGGTCATTCTGATTCCGTAGGCGTAAAGCGGTCATCGCCCGCGCATGCGGGCGATCCAGTAACCCCGGTGTGGGATTGGGCCCGAACGGTGCTACAGTCGCCACGCCGGTGAATACTGGATGCCCGCCTTCGCGGGCATGACGGCTGTTGGTTTGTCCATGCCCCGCCTGACCACCCACGTCCTCGACACCACCTCCGGCAAACCGGCCGCCGGCGTGCGCGTGGTGTTGCGGCGGGCGGATGAGCGGGAAATCGTGGCCGAGGCGCTGACCAACGCGGACGGCAGGCTCGACCATCCCCTGCTCGCGGGGGGCGATTTCCGGGCCGGCGAGTACGAATTGACCTTTCATATCGGCGATTACTTCCGCGCCCAAAAGCAGGCGACGGCGGAGCCGCCATTTCTCGACACCGTGCCGGTGCGATTTGGTCTGGCGGGTGGCCGCGATTACCATGTACCTCTGCTGATTCAGCCTTACGGCTATTCGACCTATCGCGGGAGCTGACGGCGTGGCGGAGCGTAGAATTTCGTGAGCGAACCGGTCAGCTCAAGTCCCGATATCACCGCTCTCGGCGAACGCGCCGATACCATGATCCGCACACTCGGCTCGATCTCGGCCGAGCCGAACCGGCTGGTGCGGTCGTTTCTCACGCCGGAGCATCGCGCCGCGGCCGATCTGATAGCGAAATGGATGCGCGCGGCCAAACTCGACGTGTCGGAAGACGCGCTCGGCACGGTGCGCGGCCATTGGCCGGGCGGCAGCAAAAAGCGGCTGCTGATTGGATCGCACATCGATACGGTGATCGAAGGCGGCCTATTCGACGGGCCGCTCGGCGTCATCGCCGGTATTCTCGCCGCCGAGCATTTCGCGCTCGCCGGGCGCAAGCTTAATTTCGGCCTCGACGTGCTGGCCTTCGGCGATGAGGAAGGCGTGCGCTTTCCGAGGACTTTGGCGTCGTCGATGGCCTGCGCCGGCATCTTCGACGCCGACCGTCTCGACATCACCGACAGCGACGGCATCACCTTGCGCGATGCCATCGTGCGCTACGGCAAGAACCCCGCCGATATCGCGGCGGCGGCGTACACGCCCGACGTGGCGGCGGCTTTCGTCGAGGTGCATATCGAGCAGGGGCCGGTGCTCGAATACAAAAACCAGCCGCTCGGCGTCGTCACGTCGATCGCGGGGCAGAGCTATCTCAATGTCGAATTCATCGGCGAAGCGGGCCACGCCGGTACGGTGCCGATGATGCTGCGGCGCGATGCGCTCGCCGGCTCGGCGGAAGTCATTCTGCTGGCCGAGAAACTGGCGCGTGAAACCAAGGGCGAGGTGGTGGCGACCGTCGGCCTGGTGCGCATTCCGGCGGCGGCTTCGAATGTCATCCCCGGCAATGTCGCCTTGATCGTTGATATCCGTTCCGGCTCCGATCAAGCCCGGCGCCGGTTCGTCGATCATCTGAAGGCCGAAATTCGTGCCGTTGCCGACCGGCGCGAACTTGGCCTGACGATGACGCAGACGCGCGACGTCGCCACCACGCCGTGCGACCCGGCCTTGCAGGAAGCCATGACTAACGCGGTGCGCGCCGGCGGCGGCGAGCCGCTGTTGCTGGCCTCGGGCGCGGGCCATGACGGCACCGCGATGGCCAGACTGTGTCCGATCGCGATGATGTTCGTGCGCTGCCGTGGCGGCGTCAGCCACAACCCGGCCGAATATGCGAGCCCGTCGGACATGGGCCACGCGGTCGCGGCGCTGATCCGCTTCATCGAAAACGCGAAATTATAGCAGCGCCGCGATCTTGCCGAAGGCCGGATGCTCGGTGAGCCCGCCGGGCAGGCGCGGCAGGCCGACAACGTCCACGCCACTGGAAAAGCGGGCAATGCTGGCGACGGTGTCGTCGAGCTCGACGGTGCCGCGTTCGCTTTCGCTGACCACGATCGCGGCGATGGTCAGCTTGCGCTGGCGCAGCACGTCGAGCGCGGTCAGCGTATGGCTGATGGCGCCGAGATAGCTGCCCACCACCAGCAGCAGCGGAATATCCAGCGCGGCCATCCAGTCGAGCACGGTGCGCTTGCCGTCCAGCGGCACCATGATGCCGCCGACGCCTTCGATGAACAGCATGCCGGTCGATGCCTTGACGGCGGCGCGGCTGACGTCGATGAGCCTGTCGAAGTCGACGCTGCGGCCCTCGCGCGCGGCGGCCATGTCGGGCGACAAGGGCGCGCGAAAGCGCCACGGCGCGATGGTTTCAACTTCATCGGCCGACACCTGGCGGCCGAGCGCCTTGAGCAGCACGGCCGGGTCGCTGGTCTCGACCACGGAAGAATCGTAGCCGCTGACGATGGGCTTCAACGCATTCACAGGCTGGCCAGCGCCGCGCAGATAGCGGATCAGCCCGGCGGTGACGAAGGTCTTGCCGATATCGGTCCCGGTCGAGGTGACGAAGTGGGCGCTCATTGCGCGAGGACTTTATCGCGGACGATATGCGCCAGTCGCGCAATCTGCTCGTCCGGATGCTGCGCGGTGAAGGTAAAGCGCAGCCGCGAGGTGCCGGCCGGCACGGTCGGCGGCCGGATCGCGGCGACCAGGAAGCCTTCGTCGGCCAGCATCTGCGAGGCGGCGAGCGTGGCGTCGGCTTCGCCGACGATCAACGGCACGATCGGGCTTTGCGCGTCGGGCAGGCCGAGCGCCCGGGTGAAGGCTTTGGCCTTCTGCACCGGCAGCGCGGCATAGGCCGGCTCGCGTTCGATCAGGTCGAGCGCGGCGATGCTGGCGGCGACGCAGGCCGGCGGCAGGCCGGTCGAATAAATCAGCGTGCGGGCGCGGTTGCGAATGAGGTCGATGGCCGCGGCCGAGGCGCAGAGATAGCCGCCATAGGCGCCGACCGCTTTCGACAAAGTGCCCATCTGCAAAGGGACCGGGATGTGGGCATTGCCGACGAAGGTGGAGCCGCGGCCGCCGCCGACCACGCCGAGGCCATGCGCGTCGTCCGACATCAGCCAGGCGTCGTATTCCTCGGCCAGCGCATTGAGCTCAGCCAATGGAGCGAGATCGCCGTCCATCGAGAACACGCCATCGGTGATCAGCAGGACGCGGTCATGCGCGGCGCGGTGCTCGGCGAGAATTTCGCGCGCATGCGCGACGTCGTTGTGGCGGAAAGTCATCACTCTGCCGCGCGATAATTGCGCGCCGGCGAAGAGACAGGCATGCGCCAGTTCGTCAAGCAGGACGAGGCCGTCGGACCCGATGAAGACCGGGATGATGCCGGCATTAGCGAGATAGCCGGAGCCGAACACGACAGCAGCTTCGGTCTGCTTGATGCGCGCGAGGCGGGATTCCAGTTCGGTGTAAAGCGGGTGGTTGCCGGTGACCAGGCGCGAGGCGCCGGAGCCGGCGCCGTAACGCTCGACCGCCGCCAGCGCGGCCTGCTTGATAGTGGGGTGCTGGGTCAGGTTGAGATAGTCGTTGCAGGAGAACGACAGCAGCCGGCGGCCGTCGCGCTCGACCCAGATGCCGTCCTCGCGGAAAGTGCCGGTCAGTTGGCGGTGCAGCGACCGGCTTTTGAGGTCGTCGAGCTTGGCTTGCGCAAATCGGTCGAGCGAGTGCATCAAGGGGCCTTAAGGTCAGGTTCCGACGGGTTAGGGAAGCGCCGAATGGCGGAGGATAGCAGCAAAACGCAACGCGCGCCCGGCTGGACCGCGGATGGCACAGGCCACGTCTGGCGGCCGTACGCCCAGATGAAAACCGCCAATCCGCCGCTGCCGGTCGTGCGCACGCGAGGCTCGCGGATCGTGCTGGCCGATGGCCGCGAACTGGTCGACGGCATCGCCTCGTGGTGGACCGCCTGCCACGGCTACAACCACCCGCACATCCGGCAGGCGGTGGAACGACAGTTGGCCGAGATGCCGCATGTCATGCTCGGCGGGCTGCTGCACGAACCGGCCGTCACGCTGGCGCGGCGGCTGGCGGCGATGCTGCCGGGCGATCTCGACCATGTGTTCTTTTCCGATTCGGGCTCGGTTTCGGTCGAGGTCGCACTGAAGATGGCGCTGCAATTCTGGATCAATCGCGGCGTGAAGGGGCGGTCGCAATTCGTCGCCTTCAAGGGCGGCTATCACGGCGACACCACCGGCGCGATGGCGGTCAGCGACAGTGAAGACGGCATGCATGCTTTGTTTGCCGGTTTGCTGCCCCGGCATCATCTGGTCGATTTGCCGGACAGCGACGAACGCCTGGCCGCTCTCGATGGATTATTGGCGCAACGCGGCGGCGACATCGCCGGCATCATCGTCGAGCCACTGGTCCAGGGCGCCGGCGGCATGAAGTTTCACGATCCGGCCGTGCTCAAGCGGCTGCGCGCGCTTGCCGACAAATATGACGTGCTGCTGATCTTCGACGAAATCTTCACCGGCTTCGGCCGCACCGGCACGATGTTCGCCTGCGAGCAGGCCAATGTCGTGCCGGATATCATTACTCTGTCGAAAGCGCTCACCGGCGGCACGGTCGGGCTCGCGGCGACGGTCGCGACCAAAAAAGTGTTCGACGCCTTCTGGTCGGACGATTCCGCCAAGGCGCTGATGCACGGCCCGAGCTATATGGCCAATGCCCTGGCCTGCGCCGCTGCCAATGCGTCGCTCGATCTGTTCAAGCGCGAGCCGCGTCTGCGGCAGGTCGGGACAATCGCCGCGCAGCTTGAGCAGGGGCTAGCGCCCTGCCGGCAAATGCCAGGCGTGAAAGACGTCCGCGTCATGGGTGCGATCGGCGTCGTCGAGATGGAAAGCGTTGCCAATCTCAATGCTTTGCGCGCGCGCTTCGTCGACGAAAGCGTCTTCATCCGGCCGTTCGGCAATGTTGTCTATCTCACCCCTGCCTTTACCATAGCGGCGGACGAACTCGACACACTGACAAGCGCCATCGTCAAGATTGTTCGCACGCTCTGACCGATGTCGCTATTGGCCCGTGAACAGCCGCTCGGCCAGCCAGAGCGGCAGGCCCGCCTTGCGAATGCGGGCCGCCGCCTCGTCGATATCGTAGGCCACGCGCAGGAAGGTCATTTCTTTCTTGTCGGTATCCAGCATCGTGTAAGCCGCCGCCGGATTGCCGTCGCGCGGCTGGCCGACCGAGCCGAGCACGGCAAGCCAGCGCCGTCCCGGCAGCAACGGGATCGGATTGGTGCTGGCGATGGTGAAGGCCGTCATCGTGCCGGTGATCGACAGGCTGTACAGCGCGGGCGTATGGACATGGCCGCAAAAGGTGATGTGGGCGGGCGTCGCGGCGAGGCTGGTTGCCGCCTCAGCCGTGCCGTGCACGTAAATCCATTCCTCCGGCTTGCTGGCTTCCGCATGAACGTAGAGCCGGCTTTCGTCCTGCACCGTCAAAGGCAAGTCAGCGAGGAATTGCCGCTGCGCGGGGCTCAACTGGCCGCGCGTCCATTCGATGACCATTTGCGCTTCGGCGTTCATGGTCTCGCTTGTCGTGCCAACGGCGCCATCGTGGTTGCCGAGCACGGCCATCGCGCCGTTGGCGACCATGTCCATGACGGTCGTTACCGCCCAGTCCGGATCGGCACCATAACCTACATAATCGCCGAGCAGCACATACCGCTCCGCGCCGGCGTCGCGCGCATGCGCGAGGCAGGCCTCGAAAGCCTGGCGGTTGGCGTGAATATCGGCGAAGCAGGCGATCAGCACTTAGAGGAGTCCCCGGTAAACGCAAACTCCGGCGCACCATGCGCCGGAGGTGATTTGCGTCAATCGCGGGGACTTCGCAAGATC
>JAUSBQ010000238.1 GCA_030651965.1 Pseudolabrys sp.
TTTCCGCCCAGGAAGTTGCGCTCGCCTCTCCCTCGGGGGCTGCCGGCATCACCTCCGGCGATCGCGGAGCGGCGGTTGCGGCGATGACGGACGCGTTCCGCGCCTGGGTCGGCAAGCAACAGAACGTCGCCGGCATTATCTCGGCGGGCGGATCGGGCGGCACGGCGATCGCGACAGCCGGCATGCAGGTGCTGCCGGTCGGCGTGCCGAAGATCATGATTTCGACCATGGCCGCGGGCAATGTCGCCGCCTACGTCGGACCGACCGACATCACGATGATGCATTCCGTGACCGACGTGCAGGGCCTCAACCGGGTCTCGCGCGCGGTGCTCGGCAACGGCGCGCATGCCATGGCGGCGATGGCGCGCAACTGGATCGAACAGAACGCGCCCAATCCGGGCCGGAGCGCCGCCGTCGAGCGTCCGCTCGTCGGCATGACGATGTTCGGCGTCACGACGCCGTGCGTGCAGCAGGTCATCAAGCTGATCGAAAAGGAGTGGGAGCCGCTGGTTTTCCACGCCACCGGCATCGGCGGGCGGTCGATGGAAAAGCTCATCGATTCCGGAGTGATGCGGGGTGTGATCGACGTCTCGACCACCGAAATCTGCGACATGATGATGGGCGGCATTCTCCCGGCTACGGACGACCGCTTCGGGGCGATCATCCGGACGCGGATCCCCTATGTGGGCTCGGTCGGTGCGCTCGACATGGTGAATTTCGCCGCGCGCGATACCGTCCCGGCGCATTACAGCGCCCGCACTTTCTACCCGCACAATCCGCAGGTCACGCTGATGCGCACGACGGCGGAAGAGAACCGGCGGATGGGGCGCTGGATCGGCGAGAAACTCAACCAGATGGAAGGCCCGGTGCGCTTCCTGCTACCGGAAGGCGGCGTATCCGCGCTCGATGCACCGGGACAAGCCTTCTGGGATCCGGACGCGGACGCCGCCTTGTTCAGCGCCATCTCGGAGACGGTGCGGGTGACGGCCAACCGGCAGCTCATCCGGCTGCCGCACCACATCAACGATCCCGCTTTCGCCGCCGCTCTGGCGCAGCATTTCCGCGCCTTGCACCAGAGCCGCTCGCGCGGCGCATCCGGCAGGACCTGACGTATGCCCAGCTTCGCTCGATCAGAACTCCTCGCACGCTATCGCGCCATGATCGCCCAAGGCGAGCCGATCATTGGCGGCGGTGCCGGCACCGGCCTATCGGCCAAATGCGAAGAGGCCGGCGGGATCGATCTCATCGTCATCTACAATTCCGGCCGCTTCCGCATGGCCGGCCGAGGCTCGCTGTCCGGGCTGATGCCCTATGGCGATGCCAATGCGATCGTGATGGACATGGCGGGCGAGGTGCTGCCGGTCGTGAAAAAGACGCCGGTCATCGCCGGGGTCTGCGGTACCGATCCCTTCCGCTCGATGGACGTCTTTCTGGACGAAGTGAAAAGGATCGGCTTCTCCGGCGTGCAGAATTTCCCGACCGTCGGGCTGATCGACGGCGTGTTCCGGCAGAATCTCGAGGAAACCGGAATGGGCTACGGCCTTGAGGTCGAGATGGTGGCGCTTGCCCACCGCAAGGACCTTCTCACCACGCCCTATGTCTTCTGCGATGCGGACGCGGTCGCCATGGCCAAGGCCGGCGCGGACATCATCGTCTGTCATATGGGCCTGACCACCGGCGGCTCGATCGGCGCGGAAACCGCGCTCAAGCTCGCCGACTGCCCCGCGATCGTCGATCGCTGGGCCGAGGCGGCGTTTTCGGTCAATCCCGACGCCATCATCCTGGTCCACGGCGGCCCGGTCGCCGAACCGCCGGATGCGGACTTCATCATGAAGAACACGCGGCATTGCCACGGCTTCTACGGCGCCTCCTCGATGGAGCGGCTGCCGGTGGAAGTGGCGATCCGCGAGCAGACGCGCACTTTCAAGACAATCAGCCGCAAGGGCGGCACGGACGAAACCCCGGCGGGGACGACCCGCCGATCAAGCGCCGCCCGGTAAATCCGGGTCGGCGGACAGGAGAAGCGTGACATGTCGGGGCAACTGATCGGATCCCTCATCCTCTGGCTCATCGTGGCCGTGATCGTCATCGCGATCATCGTCTATCTGGTGAACTGGCTCTATCGCCGCTCCTCGAAAGAGGTGTCGTTCGTCCGTACCGGTCTCTTCGGGGAAAAGGTGGTGATCAATGGCGGCGCCTTCGTGCTGCCGATCGTCCATGATGTCACGCCTGTCAACATGAACGTCATCCGGATGGCCGTGACCCGCGCGAACGACGAGGCGCTCATCACCCGCGACCGGATGCGCGTCGATATAGATGCCGAGTTCTATGTGCGCGTGCGCCCGCAACGCGAGGCGGTATCTGTCGCAGCCGCCACGCTCGGGCGGCGCACGCTCCAGCCCGATCAGCTCAACACGCTCCTTTCCGGCCGGCTCGTCTCGGCACTGCGTTCGATCGCCTCCGAGATGACGATGGAAGAGATGCACGAGAAGCGTGGCACCTATGTGCAGCGCGTAAAGGAGTCGGGCGCCGAGGCGTTCGACCAGAACGGCTTGGAACTCGAAAGCGTCGCCATCACCAATCTCGACCAGACCGACCTGCAATATTTCAACCCCTCCAACCGCTTCGACGCGGAAGGCCTCACGCGGATCATCGAGGAGATCGAGGAAAAGCGGAAACTGAGGAACGATATCGAGCAGGACGCGATGATCAAGATCCGCACCCGCAACCTCGAAGCCGAGCGCCAGTCGCTGGATATCGAGCGCGACAGCGAGTCGGCGAGGCTCGAACAGCAGCGGGAAATCGAAATTCGCCGCGCCGTGCAGCGCGCGGAAGTGGCACGCGAGCGAGCCGCGCGCGACACCGAGGCCGAACAGGCACAAATCCAGTCCCGCGAGGAAATCGAGAAGTCGCGGATCTCCAACGAACGCGCCATCAGCGAGGCGCGCATCGCCTCCGAGCGCGACATCCGCCACAAGGAAATCGAGCGGACACGCGCGGTGGAAGAAGCCGAAATCGCCGCGCGTGAAACGGTCGAGATGGCCCGGATCGCCAACGACCAGACAATCAATGCCGCCCGCATCACTTCCGACCGCAACATCCGCCAGCAGGAAATCGAGCGGACGCGCGTGATCGAAGCCGCGGAGATCGCCGCCCGCGAATCTACCGACAAAGCACGCATCCTTCAGGAAACGTCGGTGAATGCCGAGCGCATCGCCCGCGAGCAGGAGGTGCGCAACCTCGAAATCGAGCGGACCCGGGCCCTCGAACAAGAGGATATCGCCGCCCGCCAATCCATCGAATCGGCCCGCATCGCGCAGGAAAAGTCGACCGCCGCGGAGCGTATCGCTGCCGAACTCGCGACCAAGGAACTGGAGATCCAGCTCGCGGCGGCGCTCGAGGCCCAGGAAATCAAGAAGCGCGACAGTGTGGAGCGCCAGCGCATCGCGACCGAACTCAAGCTCGATCAGGATCGTATCGCTTCCACCAAAACGCGCGAGATGCTCCAGATCGACCAGAAGAAGACGATCGAGGTCGCCGAAGAAGACCGCGCCATCACGCTCGCCGCCAAGAAGGCGGAACGCACCGATGCCGACAAGACTCTGCGCCAAGTGGAAATCGTCGCCAAGCAGGAGATCGAGAAGATCGACATCGCCCGCGAACAGGTACTCGAAGCCGCGCGGGTCGAACGCCGGCGCGCGCTCGAACAACTCGAGATCGCCCGCACCCAGGCGCTGCAGGAAGCGCAGATCACCTCCAACGAAGAGGTCGAGCGCGCGCGCATCTCGTCCGATCGCGGCCTCGACGAGGCCCGCGTCGGGCGGCAGCGCGATCTGCGCAAGCTCGAGATCGAGCGCGAGCGCGACGTCGAGAACGCCGCGATGGAGAAAGCCATCGCGCTTTATACCAAGTCGCTGGAGGAATCCGCGGCTCAGGTGAAGGCCGAAATGGCGCTGGCCAAGGTCGCGGAAGCCGAAGAAGCCGTAAAGACCGTCAAGGAAAGCGAGAGCGCCAAGCGCCGCAAGATTGTGGAAGTGACGCTCGCCGAGAAAGCCGCGGAAGAGATGCGCATTGCCGCGGGCGCCGACAAGGTGCGCCGTGCGGTCGAAGCGGAGTCGCAGAAGCTGCTCTATGAGGCCGAGAACGTTCTCTCGGATGGCGCGCGCTACGGGCTGTTCCGCCGTCGCCTGCTCGATCGGATCGAGGGAATCGTGCGCGAGAGCGTCAAGCCGATGGAAAAGATCGATGGCATCAAGATCCTGCATATCGACGGACTCGGCGGCGGCGGCAGTTCGGCCGCCCGCTCGCCCACCGACGAGGTGATCGAAAGCGCCTTGCGCTACCGCGTGCAGGCGCCGCTGATCGACGAGGTGCTTAAGGAAATCGGCATCGAGGGTGGCAGCCTTGCCAAGATGGGCGGATTGATCCGCGAGGCCAGCGACATGCAGCGCATCGGCAAGGATACGGCGAAGGATGCAAAGGATGCGTCAGCCGCGAAGCCCAAGGATGGCGGCGGCGGCGGAGCCAGTGGTGGCGGCGGCGCGGCCCGCAAGGCCAAGGAGTAAGCGGCAATGGCCCGGGTCTACGCATCCAGCGTTATCAACGCCGCCGCGGCGCGGGTTTGGGCCCGCGTGCGCGATTTCAACGGGTTGCCGAATTGGCATCCCGCGATCGCCGAAAGCCGGATCGAGAATGGCGAGCCGGCGGACAAGGTGGGCTGCATCCGCGCCTTCTCGCTCAGAAACGGCGACCGGCTGCGCGAGCAACTGCTCGGCCTCTCCGATTACGACATGTTCTGCACCTACTCGATCCTGGATTCGCCCATGCCGCTCACGAACTACGTCGCGACCCTGCGCCTCACCCCGATCACCGATCAGGACAGGACCTTCGTTGAATGGTCGGCCGATTTCGATTGCGCGCCAGACAAGGAGGCCGAACTGGTCTCCGGCATCGGCGGGGGCGTTTTCCAGGGCGGTTTTGACGCCCTCAAGCGCGCGTTCGGAGGCTGATGTGCCGAAGGTCGTCCGCAGCACGATCATCGATGCGCCGGTGGAGCGGCTCTGGGCCGTCGTGCGCGACTTCAATGCGCATGACCAGTACCACCCGATTGTCGCCACGAGCACCATCGAACGCGGCCATCCGGTCGACAAGGTCGGCTGCGTGCGCCGCTTCTTCCTCGCGGATGGCAGCGAGTTGCGGGAGCAACTGCTCTCACTGTCCGATCTCGAGATGACCTACAGCTATTGCCTGCTGGATACGCCCATCCCCCTCTTCAACTACGTCGCGCATATTCGCTTGCTGCCGGTGACGGACGGCAATCGCAGCTTCTGGCATTGGGAAAGCCGCTTCACCACCCCGCCGGGGCGCGAGGAAGAGCTCGCCCGCAAGGTCGGGGAAGACGTTTATGTCGCCGGCATGGAAGCCGTGCGCCAGCTCCCACAATTTCAAAGGGAGGGCATCTGACATGCCGCTCGACGTACGCGTTGCCACCACCATAGCGGAAGCCGCCGGCATCCTTTCCGGGGATCAGCGGACGAAGTTTCTCTCGGGCGGCACGCTGGTGATGCGGGACGTGAATGAGGGGCGGCTGCTCGATGGAACGCTGCTGCGGCTCACCGATCCCGCCTACCGCCAGATGAACACCTCGGGCCCAAGGGTCGAGCTTGGCGCGGGTGTGACGATGGCGATGGTGTTGAACAACCGCGACCTCATTTTTTTGCACGCTGTCGCGCGAGCCGTCGGCGGCCCGGCAATCCGGCAGATGGCAACTATCGGCGGCAATCTCTTCGCCGAAACGCCCTATGGCGATTTCGCCGTCGCGCTGCTGGCGCTCGATGCGCAGGTGATGGTGCAGGCAGGCTACGGCTCGGCTCGCGCCGTCGCGATCGAGGAATTTCTCAATGGGCGTGAACGCGGCGTGTCTGGCCTCGTCTCCGCCGTGCAGTTCGCAAAGCCGCAGAACCCGGCCGACTTCCGGTTCCGCAAGGTGAGCCGGGTCAAGCCGAAGGGGCTCTCGGTGATGAGCATCGCCGCGTATCTGCCCAATTCCGGCGGGCGGATCAGCCAGGCACGCATCGCCTACGGTGCGATGGCGCCAACGCCCGTGCGTGCGCGTGGCGTCGAACGCGCGCTCGAAGGAAAGTCGCTCGATGCGACAGGCATTCAGGCCGCGAAAGCAGCCGCTCTCGAAGGCACCCGCCCGGCGACCGACGCCATCGCGACCGAATGGTATCGCCGCGAAGTCATGCCGGTGCATCTCGGGCGGCTCTTGAGCGGCGA
>JAUSBQ010000240.1 GCA_030651965.1 Pseudolabrys sp.
GTTCCGCATCGATTTCGAGCTTACCATTGAGGAGAGATAACACCATGACCGACATTCCCGCCAAGCGCGATCCAACCCGGTGTCCGATCATCCTGGCGAACTGCTGAGCGAGGTGCTTCCAGCGACCGGCAAGAGCAAGGCTGAGATCGCTGCGCTCGAATCACGCGACGGCGAGCACTTCCAGTTCGAAATCGTTAAGCGCCACGACGTCGCCGACCCGCTTGCCGAGCAGCGCCTGCGCAATCGGCGACACGTGCGAAATCATCCCTTGGGTGGCGTCTGCCTCGTCCTCGCCGACAATCCGGAACGACTGGGTCCTGCCGTCTTCGCGTCGAAAGGTCACGAGCCTGCCGAAAAGCACGGTATCAGCGTCGCCGGCCGATTGAACCAACTGGGCGCTTGCCCGTCGCGCGGTGAAATAACGAAAATCGCGCGCAGCGCGCGCCATTGCCGAGCGATCGGTTTTCAGGTCGGCATTGGTTTGCGCCATGGCGACGGCTTCTTTGGCGAGCGTGAGGGCAGCATCGAGTTTTGCCAAACCGCTCTCGGTGACGAGATTCGGATGCGGCGACACCGGCCGTTCAGGCAGGAACGCCGCCGCGGCTTCGTTGTCTTCCTCTTTGGTGAAGGCGACGCTCATCGGTGTATTCTGCTGTGCGGGAGACAGGGCGCGCGAGTGTGAGATAGGCCCCGCGGCACGGCCGCACAAGGCGCCGGCCTTCGCCGCTCCTCAGGAATGAGGGGAGTGAGGGAACCCGTGCCCTCCCGGCCACATCCCCGCTAAGTTACCAATCCCCCACCGCAATCCGTAAAACTTTACGATTCGTTTACCAAATAGCCCGAAGACTAGGCATTGGCGGCTTTTCGCGTGGCGCTCGCGTCTGAAAACGCGCGCGCGTCGTGTTCCGCTTCCGTCGACGGCCTTTGGGTGGATCGCATTCCGCCGGAGGTGACATTCACCAGGGTACACGGCGAAAAACCCGCCTGTGCCGGACCTTGCTGCCCATTGTGGGCTTTACGTTTGAAGAACCGGTTGCGATGGATCGCCGAGGTACCCTCGATCAATCGTCAGATCATTCGACCCGCCCCGCATCGGCTGCGCTGCGTTCGCATTCGCTTGCCCGTCTCGGCTGGCCGCGCACCTTGCGCCGCTTTTTCACGACTTTGATCGAACTGGACATTCCGCGCGGGCTCGGCTCGTCGTCGGTGGCGCTGCTGCTGCTGGCAAGCGTCTGCTACGGCGTCGTCAAAGGCGAGCACGGCCCCGACATCGTCGCCAATCTGCACAGCCTGTGCGATGACGCCGCCAACGCCGCCGGCTTCGGCATTGCCGAAGTCGCGCTGACCGGCGAGCACGAAGTCAGCCGCGACGAGATTCTCAAAACCGCCGGCATCACCGAACACACCTCGCTCTTGTTTCTCGACGCCGCGCAGACGCGCGCGCGGCTCCTGACCAATCCGTGGATTTCCGAGGCGACGGTGCTGAAGCTTTATCCCGGCCGCCTGCGCATCGAGATCAAGGAACGCAAGGCTTTCGCACTCTGGCAGAAGGATGCCCGCGTCTCGCTGATCGCCAGCGACGGCACCGTGCTGTCGCCGTCGATCGCGCCGCGCTTTGCCGACCTGCCGCGCGTGATCGGCGCCGGCGCCGAAATGATGTCGCCTGATCTCTTGGCGCTGGTGGCGCGCTATCCGGGCATCGCCCGCCAGGTCGATGCCTCGGTGCTGGTCGCCGAGCGCCGCTGGAATTTGCATCTGAAGAACGGCGTCGAGGTGATGCTGCCGGAAAGCGAGCCCGAACGGGCGTTGCGGACGTTGGCCAATCTCGACCGCGAAAAGAAATTGCTGTCGCGCGACATCGTGCTGGTCGACCTGCGGCTGACCGACCGGGTAACGGTGCGCCAGTCGGACGCGGCCTATGCCGTGCGCGAGGAAGCGCTCAAGGCCGCGGCGAAAGCCGCGAAGAAGAAGGGCACGCAGGCATGACCGTGCTGCGCTTCGGCCTGACCCCCAAGATGAAGCCGGTGTCGCCGCGCCGCGCGGCCGTGGTCGCCGCCCTCGATATCGGCACCAGCAAGGTCGTCTGCATGATCGCGCGGCTCGAGCCGCAGGCGCCGCAGGACGTGCTGCGCCGGCGCAGCCACGGCGTGCGCATTCTCGGTTTCGCCCATACCGCGGCGAGCGGCATCAAGGCCGGCTCGGTGGTCGATCTGGTGGAGGCCGAGGAGGTCGTCCGCCAGGCCATCGACACCGCCGAAAGCATGGCCGGCGTGCAGCTTGAATCCGTGGTGGTGTCGCTGTCCGGCGGTCGTCTCGGCAGCGAGCGCTTCATCGCCGATATCGAATTGCACGGCGGCACCGTGGCCGACGGCGACATCGCCCGCGTTCTGGCGGCCGCGAGCCGCCATTCGGTGCGCGATGGCCGCGCCGTCCTGCACTCGCTGCCGATCGGCTACGCGCTCGATGCCGCCACCGGCATTCGCGAGCCGCGCGGCATGCTCGGTCACCGTTTCGGCGTCGATATGCACATGGTCACCGCCGACGTGGCGACGGTGCGCAACCTGATGCTCACGGTCGAGCGCAGCCACCTCTCTGTTGAGGCCATGGTGGCGTCCCCCTATGTTGCGGGTCTGGCCTGTCTGGCCGACGACGAAGCCGATCTCGGCGCGGCCTGCATCGATCTCGGCTCCGGCACCACCTCGTTCGCGGTCTTCTCCGGCGGCCGGTTCGTGCATGCCGATGGCTTCGCCGTTGGCGGCCACCACGTCACCATGGACATCGCGCGCGGTCTCAACACCCGCATCTCCGGCGCTGAGCGAATCAAAGCGATTTATGGCAGTGTTTTGACCGGTGGGTCGGACGAACGGGACATGATCACGGTGGCCTCGGTGGGAGACGACGAGCGCGAGCCGCCGCAGTTCATTTCGCGGGCGACCTTGGTGCGGATCATCAAGCCGCGCGTCGAGGAAATTCTGGAATTGGCCCGCGATCGCCTTGCCACGTCGCCGTTCGCGGCCGAGCCGCGCGCGCGGGTGGTTCTAACAGGCGGCGGCAGTCAGTTGCCGGGCATTGCCGATCTGGCCGCGCGCATCCTGCGCCGGCCGGTTCGCATCGGTCGTCCGCTGGGTCTTGCCGGGTTGCCGGAAGCGGCCAAGGGGCCGGCCTTCGCGGTGGCGGCGGGCCTGCTGGTCTACCCGCAGGCGGCGCATCTCGAACACTTCGAACCGCGGCGA
>JAUSBQ010000251.1 GCA_030651965.1 Pseudolabrys sp.
GTTCCCTTAAAGGAGGAAGCCGCAACGGCACGACATTGAGGCGGAAGAACAGATCCTCGCGGAACAGTCCCTGCTGGATCAACTGCCGCAGATCCTTGTTGGTGGCGGCGATGATGCGCACGTCGCTCTTGATCGGCGTGCGGCCGCCGACCGTGGTGTATTCGCCCTGCTGCAACACGCGCAACAGGCGCGTCTGCGCTTCCATCGGCATGTCGCCGATTTCGTCGAGGAACAACGTGCCGCCTTCGGCCTGCTCGAAGCGGCCGGCCGAGCGCGTGTTGGCGCCGGTGAAGGCGCCCTTCTCGTGGCCGAACAGTTCAGACTCAATGAGGTCGCGCGGGATCGCCGCCATGTTGATGGCGACGAAGGTGCCGGCGCGGCGCTTGCCGTAGTCATGCAGCGCCTTGGCGACCAGTTCCTTGCCGGTGCCGCTCTCGCCCGAGATCATCACGGTGAGATCGGTCTGCATCAGGCGCGCCAGCACGCGGTAGATTTCCTGCATCGCCGGCGAGCGGCCGACCAGCGGAATCGAGTCGAATTCCTCGGGCTTAGCGGCGGGCGTGCGCGGCTCCTTCGGCTCCGACAGAGCGCGGCCGACAATGGCGATCAGCTCCTTGAGGTCGAAGGGCTTGGGCAGATATTCGTAGGCGCCGCGCTCGCTGGCGCGGATCGCGGTCATGAAGGTGTTCTGCGCGCTCATCACGATGATCGGCAGATCGGGGCGTGCTTTCCGGATACGCGGGATCAGATCGAAGGCGTTCTCGTCCGGCATCACCACATCGGTGATGACCAGATCGCCGTCGCCCTGGCTGACCCAGCGCCACAACGTCGCGGCGTTACCTGTCGAGCGCACTTCATAGCCGGCGCGCGACAAAGCTTGATTGAGGACGGTCCGGATCGCGGCGTCGTCATCCGCGACAAGGATGCTTCCCGTCGGCATGTGTTACCTCACGGGCTTTGGACGGACGGCGCATCGTCGATGACGCCGTCGCCACTGTAGATGGGCATCAGCACGCGGAAGGTGGTCCGCCGCGGCTGCGATTCGCATTCGATAATTCCGCCGTGGTCGCCGACGATTTTGGCAACCAAAGCGAGGCCTAAGCCGCTGCCGGTCCGCTTCGTGGTGACGAAGGGATCGAACAGATGCGGCATCAGATCGTCCGGAACGCCCGGGCCATTGTCCCGGACGCAGAATTCGAGCGGCAGCGACACGCGCGCATTGGTGCCGGGCACGGCAAGGCGCACGCCGGGACGGAACGCGGTGGTCAACTGGATTTCGCCATCGGAGGCGGCCTCGCCGATCGCCTCGGCAGCGTTCTTGACCAGATTCAAGAAGACCTGAATGAGCTGATCGCGATTGGCCAGCACTGGCGGCAATGACGGGTCGTATTCCTTGATGAACTTGATGTGACGGGCAAATCCGGTCTGCGCCAGGCGCATCACGTGATCCAGGACGACATGGATATTGACCGGCTCGCGCTCGACCGGGCGTTCGTCGGCGAAGACCTCCATGCGGTCGACCAGCTTCACGATGCGGTCGGTCTCGTCGCAGATCAGGGTGGTGAGCTGGCGGTCTTCGTCGCCGGCGGACTGTTCGAGCAACTGCGCGGCGCCGCGAATGCCGGACAACGGATTCTTGATTTCGTGCGCCAGCATGGCGGCGAGCGCGATCACCGAGCGCGCGGCGCCGCGGTGCGTCAACTGGCGGTCCATCTTGTCGGCGATGGTGCGCTCTTGCAGCATGACGATGACGTGGCCCTGATATTCCGGCAGCGGCGCGACATGCAGATCGACCAGCCGTTCGCCGGGATTGCGCGGCGTGGCGAGATCGACCTTGTATTCGTTGACGGCGGAGCCCGAGCGCCGCACCTGCTCGATCAGTGTCAGCAGCGGCGAACCGAACGGCACCAGGTCGCGCAGCATGTTCCGCCGCAGCATCGGGATCGAGGCCTCGAAGAACTGCTCGGCGGCGACATTGGCGTCGGCGATCTTGCCGTCGGCCGAGACCATGATCACCGGATGCGGCAGCGCATTGAGCATGGCGTCGGCCGAAACGGTTTCGCGTGTGGTGACGGCGTGAGCCCGGCTCATGCGGCGGCCCTCCAGCCGAAGGCGTCATAAGCTTCAGCCAGATACAGACGCGCGTCGGCGGGTTGCTCGGCGGTGAGAACCCGGGCGCGATGCGCTTTCAGCATGTCGTCGGACGCGCCGGCGCTTTGCGCGGCGACATCGAGCGCCCAGGCGAGATGCTTGCGCGCGTGCTTGCGGCCGATCTTGAGGCCGTGATGCGTCAGCATCTCGTCATAGAGCGCGTCGATGAGTTCAAGCTGGTTACGCAGCGGCGGCGCACTCTCGCGCGTGCCGCGCTCGAGATAGCGCGCGACCTGACCTGGAAACCACGGACGCCCCTGCGCGGCGCGGCCGACCATCACGGCGTCGGCACCGGAGGCTTTCAGCGCGCGGTCGGCATCGTCGAACGAGCGGATATCGCCATTGACGACGACGGGCACGGAAACGGCCTGCTTGACGGCGCGCACCGCGGCCCAGTCGGCGCTGCCGTCATAGAACTGGCAGCGGGTGCGGCCATGCACGGTGATCATCTTGACGCCGGCGCCTTCGGCGCGGCGCGCCAGTTCCGGCGCGTTGAGGCTGGTGGTGTCCCAGCCAAGCCGCATCTTCAAGGTCACCGGCACTTTGACGGCGTTGACGGTGGCGTCGATGAGAGTCAGCGCATGATCGAGGTCGCGCATCAGCGCCGAGCCCGATGCGCCATTGGTCACCTGCTTGGACGGGCAGCCCATGTTGATATCGATGATCTGGGCGCCCTGGCCTTCGACGATGCGCGCGCCTTCGGCCATCCAGTGCGGCTCGCAGCCGGCAAGCTGGACGACGTTGATGGCGACGCCCTCACCGCGGCTGCGCACATTGGCCTCGCGCTGGCCTTGCGCCAGACCGGCGCAGGCGGTCATTTCCGATACCACCAGCCCCGCGCCCAGCCGCTCGGCGGCGCGGCGGAACGGCGCATCGGTAATGCCGGACATCGGCGCCAAAATCACACGATTCGGCACCGCAACCGGACCGACAGTCAGCTTGGTCGCCGGAATATCAATAGTTTCACACGGAGGGGGGCTAATGCCCATCATTTAGGCGGCGCCTTTCATTGCTTAGAGTTTAGCCAATTCAGCGATCCGTGCAAGTGCTGCACTGCAATATTTTCTACATGCTTAAGGGACGCGCGCGCATAGCTCGGCTTGATGGAACTCAGGCCACATCGTTTCCGCTTGGGCCAGAACGCGCTAAAGCGTGTGGGCATTTCAGGAGCGGTTCCTAGCATGGCGTCGGATAACGGGGGAAAAGTCGCGGCTATCATCGTCGCGGCCGGGCGCGGCACGCGCGCCGGGACGTCGGATGTGCCCAAGCAGTTCCGGCCGGTCGGCGGCGAGGTCATGCTGCGGCGGACGCTGGGGCTGTTCGCCGGCGCGCCGGAGGTTGCGCTGGTGCAGACGGTGATCCACGCCGACGACGATGCGCTCTACCGTCAGGCGGCCGAGGGCTTCAACCTGCTGCCGCCGGTGCATGGCGGCGCGACGCGGCAGGCTTCTGTACGCGCCGGGCTGGAGGCGCTTGAGGCGCATGCGCCTGGGATCGTGCTGGTCCACGACGCCGCCCGCCCCTTTGCCAGTTCGGCGCTGATTGCGCGCGCGATCCAGGCGGCGCGGGAGACCGGCGCGGCGATACCGGGCCTGGCCGTGACCGACACAATCAAAAGCATCGACCGCGACGGCTTCGTCGGCGAGACGTTGGCGCGCGCGACGTTGCGCGCGGTGCAAACGCCGCAGGCATTTGTTTATGGGCCGCTCCTGGAAGCGCACCGCCGGGCGGTACGCGAAAAGCGCGACGACTTCACCGACGATGCGGCGATCGCCGAATGGGCCGGCGTGAAGGTGGCGGTATTCGAAGGCGAGAGCGGCAATATCAAGATCACCAACCCCGAGGATTTCATGCGCGCCGAGGCGATGCCGACCGAACGGCTGGGCGATATCCGCACCGGCACCGGCATCGACGTGCATGCGTTTGGACCGGGTGACCATGTCGTCATCGGGGGCATTCGCATTCCGCATACTCACGCGTTGACCGGCCATTCCGATGCCGATGTGGCTTTGCATGCGCTGACCGACGCTCTGCTCGGCGCGCTGGCCGATAGCGATATCGGCGCGCATTTCCCGCCGAGCGATCCGCAATGGCGCGGCGCGTCGTCCGACCGTTTCCTTAAGTTCGCGGTCGAACGTGTCGCCGCGCGCGGCGGCCGCATTGCGCATCTCGATCTCACCATTGTCTGCGAAGCGCCGAAGATCGGCCCGCACCGCGACGCCATGCGCGCGGAAATCGCCCGCATTGCCGGCATCGCCATCGACCGCGTCGCGGTGAAGGCGACCACCAGCGAAAGGCTCGGCTTCACCGGGCGCGGCGAAGGCATCGCCGCCTACGCGACCGCGACCGTCAGGCTACCGGGGGGCGAGCCATGAGCTACGGAATTCCCGACGCGGCAAATGCATTGATCAGATTGTGCATCGACAGGAACCTGACCGTCGCCACCGCTGAATCCTGCACCGGCGGTCTGGTGGCCGGCGCGCTGACCGACGTGCCCGGCTCTTCCGTCGTGGTCGACCGCGGCTTTGTCACGTACTCGAACGCCGCCAAGCAACAGATGCTCGGCGTACCGTTGGCGACGCTGAAACAATACGGCGCGGTGAGCCGCCAGACCGCCGAGGCGATGGCGCGCGGCGCGCTCGCCAAAAGCAAGGTTGATCTCGCTGTGTCCATCACCGGCATTGCCGGGCCCGGTGGCGGCACGGCGGAAAAACCGGTCGGCCTGGTGCATTTCGCCGCCGCGTCGCGCGCCGGTACCTCGATGCACGCGGCCAAGCGCTATGGCGATATCGGGCGCGCCGAGGTCCGGCGGCAATCGGTACGCCAGGCATTGCGGATGTTGCAGGAACTGGTGGAGGCCGCGGAACGTTGATGCCGCGCTC
>JAUSBQ010000256.1 GCA_030651965.1 Pseudolabrys sp.
TCCGCTCATAACGGCCGCGATTTTCGTTCGTCCACATCGGCGGCCCCTCCGAATCAGGCCCGCCACTCTTGAATCACAAATGATTCATAGGATTCAACAACTCTTCGGACAGACACTTAAATTTTCACAACGGGCGTACCATTCGCGTGGTCGAGCAGCCGAGGCATGATGGCGGCTGGGTTTCGACCTTGGAAGATATCACTGATTGGAGTGCCGCTCAGGCGCGCATCACGTATATGGCGCATCACGATGCGCTGACCGATTTGGCGAACCGCACGCAACTGGTCAGTAAGCTGGAGGAAGCGCTTGCCGCCTTGCCGTCACAACGGACCAGCGTGGCGGTGCATTTTATCGATATCGACCGCTTCAAGAAGGTCAACGATACCCTCGGGCATGACGTCGGCGATTTCCTGCTTAAGACGATAGCCCAACGCTTGCGCGGCGAAACGCGCGCCGGCGATACCGTTGCCCGCCTCGGCGGCGACGAATTTGTCGTCGTTCAGACCGAAGTTGGCGGCAAGGACAAAGCCGAGGAATTCGCGCGCCGTCTCGTTTCCGCGGTGACCGCGCCAATGAAACTCAACGATCAGATACTTGTCGCGACGATCAGTGTCGGCGTCGCGTTGGCGCCGGAGGACGGAACCAATCCGGAGCGGATATTGAAATGCGCGGATCTCGCATTGTACAAGGCCAAGGTCGACGGCCGCAACTGCATCCGGTTCTTCTTGCCTGAAATGGATGCCGAATTGCAGGCGCGGACCAAACTTGAAAAGACAATTCGCGAAGCCGTGCTGCATGGTCGCTTCGAACTGCATTATCAACCGCTATTCGAAATGACCGAACGGCGTCTCATTGGCTTCGAGGCGTTGGTCCGCCTGCCCGCCGAAGACGGCACGTTGATTCCGCCTCTGGAATTTATCCCTCTTGCCGAGGAATTGCGGCTCATCGACAAGATCGGTGGATGGGTCTTGCGGGAAGCCTGTCGTGTCGCGGCGACCTGGCCGGCCGAAATGACCGTTGCGGTGAACCTTTCACCCGCGCAGTTTTTGACGGGAAGCGTCAGCGACGTTGTCGCCGACGCGCTGAAGACGACGGGCCTCGCGCCGCATCGGCTTGAGTTGGAAATCACGGAAACCCTGTTGCTGGGCGATTCGAAAGCGACGATGGACGAGCTTCGGAAGCTCAAGGCGATGGGTGTCGCCATCGTGATGGACGATTTCGGCACCGGCTACTCCAGTTTGAGCTATCTCTGGAAATTCCCCTTCGACAAGATCAAGATCGATCGCAGCTTTATGCAGGGCTTCGATGGTTCCGGGCGCGACGCCGAGACGGTCGTGAAAACGATCATCGCGCTGGGGCGCGAGTTGAAGATGCGGGTGACAGTGGAAGGCGTCGAAACCGCTCAACAGGCTAAGTTCCTCGACAACGCCGATGGTGACCAGGCGCAAGGCTTCTTCTTCGGACGGCCGATCCCCGCTTCGGAGATCAGCGCCAGTATTCTCGCGGATTTTCAGAAGACGCACGCGGCACCGCCCTCCGTGCCGGGGGGCAACATGCCGCGTATCAAATCATTGGCTAAACGATAGCGCGCACGGACCACGCACGTCGCAGCCGTCTTACTCCCGCGTGAAATTAACGCTGACTTCGCCGATCGGATCGAGCGCGTGGCCGATTTCGGTCTCGTCGTCCTCGATCATCATCGGCGGGGTGATCGAGCCGGTGATGATGACGTCGCCGGCGGAGAGCTTCTCGCCGAAGGCGGCGAGCGTATTGGCGACATGGGCGACGATGGTGGTCAGTCCGCCGGTCAGCACCTCCGGGTCGGTGGTGGTGTTGAACACTTCGCCGCGCCGGAACACGCGCGAAGTCAGGCCATCGAGGCTGCCGCCGAAGCGGGTATTGCCGCACAGCACCACATGGCGCTGGTAAACGTTGCCTTCCAGCACAGCGTCGAGATTGTCGGGCGTCGGCGGCGGGTCGAAATCGGCCAGTTCGATCGCCGGCAGGATTTCCTTGATGGCGGCGAGCGCGGTCTCGGGCGTGGCGCCGCCGCGCAAATCGGTGGCCATGCGAACGCAGATTTCCGCTTCCGCCACCGGCTTGGTCCAGCCGGCAAACGACACCGTCGACCCGGACAGCAGCAAAGCGCGCTGCATCAGGAAGCCGACCACGGGCGCTTGCAGGCCGAGCCGCTCCATGGCCGCGGGGGCGCCGAGGCCGACCTTCCAGCCGAGCGGTCTTTCGCCCGCCGCGATGCGCGCCCGCCTTTTGGCGAGCTGGGCTTCCATGCCCTTCTTGATGAGCGGATGATCCCAGGCGCTTGTCATTCGGTGACCTTTTCTTTTCCCCTCCCCCCGCGAGCGCTTGCGAGTGGCGGGGAGGGGTTAGGGGTGGGGGGACGATATAAGCCCCCCACCCAGGTTCACATCGCCGATGCGATGTGAACCATCCCTCCCCACCGCTTCGCGGGGGGAGGGAAAGCAAGCCTACTTATGACTCTCCGGATGAACTTCATAGCCTGAATCTTCAATCGTGCCCGCGCCCATCCAGCCCCAGACCAAGACGACATCCTCATTCGACGTATTGTTGAAGCCGTGCCAGCAACCGCGCGGCGAGTAGACCACGTCGCCTTCAACCGAGGGCGTGTCGCCATGGTCGGTGTAGATCATGCCGGAGCCCTTCAGCACGATGAAGAACTCGTCGCAGTTGTGATGGCGGTGGTTCTCGTGGCGCGCGCCGGGCTTGAGCACGGTCCAGCCGACGACGTGGTCGGCGTCGGCGGTCTTCTTGTCGATGAGGAACTGGACCTGCATGTCGACCCAGCCGTCGTCGCGCTTGAGGCCTTCGACCTTCGGCACGTCCTTCAGGTTGGTGCGGTACATGACCGGCGCGGGTCTGTCCTCGTTCAGGATGTCCTTTGCGCCTTTCACGGCCTTGCCGAGCGCGCGTCCGAATTTTTCAGCCGATGATGTCACGTTGCTTCTCCAGTGTTGACGTTAATCTTTCTGGCCGCCGAGGCGGCGATAGACCTGATGCGCGACCACGAAATCGTTGTGGTCGATGCCGAGCCCGCGGCAGGCGTTCATCATCTCGTTGGCGGCGGCGGCCAAAGGCACCGGCGAGCCGAGCGTGCGGCCGAGATTGAGCGCCAGGATCATGTCCTTCTGCTGCAGCGTCACATCAGCGAGCGGCACTTCCGGCATCTTGCCCTCGAGAATGAACGGGCCGCGATAGCCGATCACCGGCGAGGCGGCGACGCTCTTGAGGATCGCGTCGACCGCGGCCTCGCGCGACACGCCGCCGATTTCGGCCAGCGCGACGGCTTCGCCGAAGGCGATGATCTCGACCATCAGCAGCAGGTTGACCGCGATCTTGGTCTGGCAGGCGAGGCCATTGCCGCCGATGCGCGTCACTTTCGGGCCAATCGCCAGCAGCACCGGCTTGGCGCGCTCGAATGCCGCTTCGTCGCCGCCGATCATCACCGACGCATTGCCGGCCTTGACCGTCACCGGCGAACCGGACAGCGGGCCGTCCAGCATGATCGAGCCGGCCTTGGCGAACTCGGCGGCGACCGCACGGCTCTCGTCCGGCTCGATCGTGCTCATGTCGATATAGATGCCGCCCTTCCTGAGGCCCGAGACGATGCCGTCCGGACCGAGCGCGACCGATTTCACCGCCTTGGCGTCGGTGACGATGGAGAACACGATCTCGGATTGCTCGGCCACCGCGCGCGGCGTGTCGGCCCAGCCCATGCCGTCCTTGATCAGGGCTTCCGCCTTGTCGCGCGATCTGTTCCAGCCGGTAACCTTGTGGCCGGCCGCCATCAGGCGCGGCACGATAAGGGCGCCCATCGCGCCCAGTCCGACAAATCCAAGATTCATGACTGCTCTTCTTTCGAGTGAGGACGTGTCGAGGCGCGCACGATCAATTCGACCGGCAGGACGATATGACGCGGCGTCTCGATGCCGTTCTCGACGATATCGACGATCAGTGCGGCCGCCTCGGTGCCGGCCTTATAATGATGAACACGTACCGTCGTAAGTGCGGGTGAAAGCCGGTCGGCGAGCGGCATGTCGTTGAAGCCGGTAATGGAAACGTCGCGCGGGCATTCGACGCCATGCCGGCGGAACGCGGTGATGGCGCCGATGGCGAGGCGGTCGTTGGCACAGGCGACCGCGGTGAAAGGCTGGCGCGCCAGCCGCAATTCCTCGGCGCAGCGCTCGCCTTCCATTTCGTTAAAGGCGCGCGCGAACGAAGCGATCGGCCGTTCCAGCAGGCCGAACTCCTCGATGCAGCGTACATAGCTCGAATAGCGATTGTAGCCGGTCGAGATCGTCTGCGGGCCGGCGATGGTCGCGATGGCGCGGTGACCAAGCGAGGCGAGGTGGGTGAGGACGCGGTGGAAACCGTCGTGTTCATCATGAACGACCGACGAAATCCCGAGGCCGTCGCCGCTGCGGCTGACGGTGACGGCGGGAATGCCGGCGGTGAGCCGCGCGGCGTGTTCATCATGACGCGTGACGCTGGCGAGGATGAGGCCATCGATGCCGCGCGGCCGCAGGGCCTCGACCGCCTGCGCCTGGCGGCGCGGATCGCCGTCCGTATTGACCAGGATGGCGACATAGCCATGCCGGGCAAGGCCATCCTCGATGCCGCGGATGATCGGCGGAAACACCGGGTCGGTGATGTCGGGCACGACGACGCCGATGGTGCGCGAGCGATTGGTGCGCAAGAGATAGGCGGCGGCGTTCGGTTTGTAGCCGCGCTTGGCGCTGGCGCGCTTGATCTTGTCCATCAGGTCGATCGAGACGGCGTGCGTCGTATTCGGATTGAGCGCGCGCGAGATCGTCGAGACGTGGACGCCGACCTCGCGCGCAAGGTCCTTCAGGGTTGGACGGGCATGCTTCGATTTTGTCATCAACGAGACGTTGCCTACTGAAGCGGATAGGTCAGCTTGCCGGACTTGTATTGATCCGGATAGACGACAACCTGCCGCGTCCAGTCCTGGAACTGGGCGAGATCGCCGCCGCCCGTGATGCCCTGGAACTGGATGCAAATGATGCGCGGCGTCGTCCATTCGCCGTTCTCGCCGAACTTGATCGGGCCGATAACGGTGTCGAAGCTGTTGTCGCGGAGATAGGTGGCGAGCTTGTCGTCGTCGAGCGATTTGGTCTCGGTCACCGCCTTGGCGAGAATCTGCCCCGCCGCATAGGCATAAGGCGGATAGGTGAAGCCGAGCGGATCGATGCCGGCCGCCTTGGCGCGCGACTGATAGGTCTCCATCATTTTGGCGGTGCCGTCGAACTGAAGGCTGGGCGCCGGAATATAGAATTCGTTGCTGATGTAGCCGTTGATCTGTTCGCCGAGGTTCTGCTTGATGCCGGTGACGAGCAAGCCGAGCATGGCGCCGCCGATCATCTTCGGCTTGAACTTCAGCTCGGTTGACGCCTTGATGATGCCGACGGTATCGACCGGCAGCGTGGCGCCGAACACGACGTCCGGCTTGGCCGCCTGCATCGCACGCACGATCGAGGTGTAATCCGTCGTCGCCAGCGGATAGGTGCGGTCGAACACGATTTCGAAGCCCATCTTCTTGGCGTTCTCGCGCGCGCCGTCGAGCGCGTTGCGGGAATATTCGACATCGGCGCCGACCAGAGCCAGTCGCGTCGGCTTGGGATCTTGCGCGGCGGCGAGTTCGAATACGCATTTGGAATAGTTCGCCGGCGAGGGGCCTTGCGAGTTCATCGAGAAGTATTTCGGATATTTGAACTGCTGGTTCGCGCCCAGGCCGAAGATGCCAATCGTCGTGCGCTTGTTCTGGATGATCGCCGGCATGGCCGCGGCGATGACGTTAGTGCTGTACGGCCCGATCAGCAGTTCGACCTTATCGATGCTCATCAGCTTGGCGTAGATGCCGGGCGCATTCGCTGGTGAGCCCTGATCGTCGTAATAGACCAGTTGAACCGGGCGATTGAGCAACCCGCCTTTGGCATTGATGTCGTCGCGCCAGATTTCCAGGCCGGCGAGAACCTGTTTGCCGGCGGGCGCGGTCG
>JAUSBQ010000264.1 GCA_030651965.1 Pseudolabrys sp.
TCTCAATCGAAAGGCGCTCGCGTTTCTGCGTCTCGCCTCCATCAGGCTCATGTTGAGAAAGCTATGCAATCCCGTATGATCTCTTCGGACAGACTCTAAAGAATAGTCAGATATTTGGCGCGTGAAGTTGAACGATAGAGTAGCAAGTACGTCCCCACCGCGCCGGCGGCCCACCGGCCTTTGAATTCATTGCCTAGGAAATCCCATGCCCTATTCGATGTCACAGTCTTCAGTGCCGGTCTGCGCGACCGGCCTCAACGCGCTGATCGCCGTCTTGGACAAGGGCGCGGCCTACGCCGCCGCCAAGAAGATCGATAACGCGGTGCTGCTGGGTTGGCGGTTGGCGCCGGACATGTTCGCTCTGACGCGCCAGGTGCAGATCGCCACCGATCAGGCCAAGAACGGCCTGTCGCGGCTGGCCGGCGTCGAGCCGCCGATGTTCGAGGATATCGAGCCCACCATCGAGGGTCAGAAAGTACGGCTCGCCAAGACGGTGGCCTACATCAAGACGCTCGACCCCAAGGCGATCGATGCGTCGAGCGAGCGCGACATCACGTTCCCGCTCGGACCGAAGAAGGGCCAGATGAAGGGCGCCGATTATCTCAATCACTATGTGCTGCCGAACTTCTATTTCCACATGAGCGCGGCCTACGGCATCGTCCGCTCCTTCGGCGCCGATATCGGCAAGCGCGATTTCCTCGGCAACTTTCCGATCACGATGGTCTGAGGCGAGGGCGCGCGCCGCCGCCGGAAGCCCGCCTGAATAAGCCAAAACAAAACCGCCCCGCTGGTTTCCCGGCGGGGCGGCTTCGCTGTCGGTCCGGTTATGTGAGGCTATTCGCGATAGGAAACGCGTGAGCCGCCCGTGTAGCGGCCGCTGTAGCGTGCGCCGCCATCGGGGCCGCAGTTACAATCGACGCCGCGAACCATGCGCCGCTCATTGACCACCCGCGTTCCACCCTGAACGTAACGGTTCACGGTTTCGTTGCGGTGTTCAACGCGCTGCTTGTTGGTCACGTTGACCTTGTGCAAGGTGATGTTGCGGATCACCGTGTTCTGGCGATGCACGACGACCTCGCGGTTGATCACCGGCTTGACGTGCACGACCAGGCGGTTTTCCTGAACCAGGTTGGTCCGCTTCACCACGCGGGTGTGATCGACGTAGCGCGTGCGGGTATTCACCTGCGGCGCTCCGCGAACATAGCGCCGCGAGTTGTATTCGGAATCCGGCCTGCGGCAGTTACAGACCGCGTCGTAGTAAGTCCCGGCAGAGGCCGGCGTCGGAACGATATTCGCAAATCCGATCGCCAGCAGGGCACCGCAGAGAACTCGGTACAGTGTTTTCATCTTAACGCCCCGTTAACCATATAAGTGATGCCGCCACCTTCATTTTTCCAATATTAACCATGTTTGTAAAGGGTTTTTTAACTGGCCGGAACCGGGCGAGGATAAGGCAATAAATTGGCCCCGGAACAGGTATTCCGGCGACGATTCGCTAGATGTAGGGGGTGGGCAGCCTATTGCAGCCGCCTGGCCGCCTCGGTCACAAGGGTCAAATCCGCGAATTTCCTGACGTCGATGGGCGTTTTTTACGCAGCGCGGCTCGCGCGGATGGTGCCGAACTTCGCTCGCAGCGCCGTCAGCGGCTCCTCCAGCCAATCGATCATGGCGGCGTGGTTCTTCTTGATGAACGTCGCCGCGCGCAAAGGACGCAAGCGGCATCGTGTTATAGGACAAGCGGCATCATGCTATAAAAACAACGACGTTGTCCCGATGCGCGGGGCGCAATCAATACGTGCCCGCATTGCGGGCGCTGGGAGAGGAACTGCATCTTGGCCACTAATCTTGTCGAAATCCGCCGTGAGCTATCGCTTGCCAACCGTATCGTCGCCAATGAGGGCGTTATCGATGCCTTCGGCCATGTCAGCATGCGCCATCCCGACAATCCGAATCGTTATCTGTTGTCGCGCTCCCGCGCGCCCGAATTGGTCGAGCCCGGCGATTTCATCGAATACGATCTGGAGTCGCAGCCGATCCGGGAGCCGTCGGTGTCGCAGTATTCAGAGCGCGTCATTCATGGCGAAATCTACAAGGCGCGGCCGGAGGTTAATTCGGTGTGTCATCACCATTGCCCGGCCTTCATGCCGCTGCTCGCCACCGGCACTGACTATGTGCCGATCTTTCATCTCGGCGCGGTCGGCGGCATCAAGCCGCCGTACTGGGACCAGCATGATGAATTCGGCGATACGAATATGTTGGTCTGCAAACCGGAAGAGGGCGCTTCGCTGGCGCGCGCGCTGGGATCGCACTGGATGGTGCTGATGAACCGCCACGGCGTCACCGTTGCCGGCACCAGCGTCAAGGATTGCGTTTTTCGCTGCGTCTATTCCGCGCGCAACGCCGACTATCAGGTGCGCGCGCTGACCATCGGCGACCGCATTGCTTCACTTTCAATTGGCGAAACCGAGATGGCCGGCAATATCGTCGTGCAAACGACGGGGTTGACCCGGTCATGGGAATACTGGTCGATGCGGGTGGCAAAGTCTGGCGGCGCGGTTGCTGCCGAAGCAAAGCCTGCGAAGACCCGGGCGACGGCGGCGAAGAAAAAACCCGTCGTGAAGGCGAAGAAAAAATCCGCAGCGCGGCGGAAGTGACGTTTAAAACGGAAGGGAGAAACTAAAATGAAATCGTACAAATCCATTATTAGCGCGCTCGGGCTGATCGTTCCGCTCGCGTTCGGCATGACCTCGGCCTCGGCCCAGGACCAGCTCAAAATCGCGATCGGCCAGATCAATAACTGGGAAAACCAGGCGCCAACGCTTGGCCAGGACGGCGGCATTTTCAAAAAGCACAATCTCGTGCTTGAAAACGTCGGCACCCAGGGCGCCGGCGAAACCATCCAGGCGGTGATTTCCGGTTCGGCCGACATTGGCGCCGGCGTCGGCGCCGCCGGCGTGATGCGCGCCTATTCGAAGGGCGCGCCGGTGCGGATATTGTTGCCGGCGTTCACCGGGACAGGTGACCTGTACTGGTATGTGAAATCCGATTCCAAGCTTCAGAGCCTCAAGGACGCGACCGCCGACAATACGATCGCCTATTCGACCAACGGTTCGTCCACGCACAACATCGTGGTCGCCTTCGCCGCCGAACTTGGCGCCAAAGCCAAGGCGACGCCGACCGGCGGCCCTCCGGGCACGTTGACTGCGGTGATGTCCGGCCAGGTCGATATCGGTTGGGCGGCGCCGCCATTCGGCCTCAAGGAAATCAACGAAGGCAAGATCCGCATATTGGCACGCGGCAGCGACGTCCCGTCGTTGCGAGGTCAGACTGTGCGCGTCCTCCTGGTCAACGCCGACTCGTGGAAGAACAAGAACGCGGCAATCCTGCGCTTCGTGGACGCCTATCGCGAGGCGGTGGACTGGATGTATGCCGACCCGAAAGCGGTCGAGATGTATTCGGCCAAGACGAAGCTGCCGGTCGACCTGCTCAGGGACTCCATGAACAAATTCCAGCCAAAAGAAACCATGCAGACCGACACCTTCGCCGATCTCGATGGCGCGGTGAACGATGCTGTGAAGCTGAAATTCCTCGACAAGCCGCTCACCAAGGAACAGTTGGCCGACCTGATCGTGACGCCGCCGCGCAAGAAATAATACAGAGCGGACCTTGGCTTTAAACGAAACGGGCCGCATCAACCCAGCGGCCCGTTTTTTTTTATTGCGGCGCAACCAGACTTTATTTCTACTTCTTGGCGGCCTTCTTGGCCTTTTTCTTGCCGCCCTTCATCGCCTTGCTGGGCTTGCAGGCGCCGTCCTTCGCGGCCTTTGCGCCGTCCTTGGCTGCGTAGCAGGCGTTGGCATAAGTGAATTTCATGCCGCCCTTCTCGGCGCAGACCGGCTTCTGCACACCGAAGCAGACCACCGGGGTCGGTGCGGGCGCGGCAGCAGCTTTCTTCTTCTTGGCCGCCTCGCTGGGCACGGCCGAACCGATGACGAACATGGCGGCGGTGGCAGCGACGACGACGGCATATCCGATGCTCTTATAGTTCATTGCGTTTTCTCCCCCACTGGAATGTGGTGGCGCATCCTAAGAGAGGACTGGAGAAAAGCGGCTTGAATGTCGCGCGTCATAGAGACGCAAGCGCGCACGCGCCGCGTTCATGCCGCATTCAGGAATGATCGCCACGTTTCTTGAGCTAGGATTTTTTCTTTGTGTCGGCCGCCGCGCCGACGGCCTTGAGCATGGCGGCGTGGTCGTCATTCAGCGTTGACTGCACGCTGTCCCGTTTGCCGAGCGCGCCCATCTCGCGCTGGCGCTTGACCGTGCTTTCCACCATCAGCGGTTCGAGACCGAGTTCGCGCAAGGTGACGGCGGATTCTTCCATCTCGGCGGCGCGCCGCTCGCCGTGATTGGCCATGCGCTCGATATTGTAGCCGGCAATCTCGGTCCAGTCGAGCGAGGGATAATTGTTCTTCAGCGAGGCGGTGACTTCTTCCAAGAGATCGGCGCGCGAGGCGGCGAGGAAGCATTCCAGCGTCAGCGCCTCGATACCCTTGATCATCACGCTGCGGATCATCTTGATCGCCGCTGCCTTGCCGATGTCGCCGCTGACGATCTTTAGTGTCATTTCCATTTCTTCGAGCAGCGGTGCGACGGCCTTGGCGTGCGGACCGGCGATCAGCAGCGGCGTCTTGTGACGCGCCGGATGGATCGGCGCGACCACCGCGACGTCGACATAGCGGGCAATGCCGGTGAGCAGAGCGGCGGTCGCTATCTTGCGGCCGGGAGAGACCGAATTGATGTCGAGATAATACGGATTGCCGTCGATATGCGGCGCGACCGAACGCGCGGCGTCCAGACTCGAAGCCGCCGTCACCGCCGAGATGATGAGATCGGCATCGCGCGCCACGTCGGCCGCCGATGACGCCAGCCGCACGCCGAATTTTTCGCCGGCCGTCTTCAGGTTTGCGCCGGCGCTGTCCGGAAACAGGATATCCCAGGCGGCGATCTGCTCGATGCCGCTCTCGCGAAGCCCCGAGGCGATCGCCTGACCGGCCTCGCCGAATCCGATCAACGCCACGCGCGGGGTGTTGCGGCGGGTCATTGTGAACGTCCCATGCTTCGTCCCGCCTGAGGCTACAACATATCCAGTGGCTCCGCCTCATTCGGCGGCGGGAAATGCTTGTCGAGGGTGACGAGGTCGTCGGGGGTCAAAGTGAGATCGAGCGCGGCGAGATTGTCGTCGACATGTTTCAGCGTCGTCGCTTTCGGGATGGTGACGACATTGTCCTGACGCAGCAGCCAGGCGAGCGCGGCCTGCGCCGGCGAGGCGCCATGGCGCTTGGCGACCTCGCGCAAGCCCGGATGGGTCAGGATGCGGCCCTGTTCGATCGGCGAATAGGCCATGATCGGGATGTCCCGATCGCGGCAGAACGGCATCAGGTCATACTCGATGCCGCGCCGCGACAGATTGTAGAGCACCTGGTTGGCGGCGCATTCTTTGGCCATGTCGACGGCGGCGAGGTCACGCATGTCGCCGATGTCGAAATTGCTGACGCCCCAGTCGAGGATTTTGCCGGCGTTTTTCAGGTCGGCGAAAGCCGCCACGGTTTCCTGCAACGGCGGCGCGCCGCGCCAGTGCAGCAGGTAGAGATCGATACGATCCGTCTTGAGACGCTTCAGGCTGCGTTCGCAGGCCGCGATCGTGCCGCGTTTGCTGGAGTTCTGCGGCAGAACCTTGGTCGTGATGAACACGTCCGCGCGGCGGGGGCCGATAGCGTCACCGACGATTCTCTCGGCTTCGCCGTCGCCATACATCTCGGCGGTGTCGATCAGCGTGAAGCCGCGCGCCAGGCCATGGCGCAGCGCCGCCGCCTCGGCTTCGCGCATACGGTCATCTTCGCCCATGCGCCATGTGCCAACCCCGAAGGTTGGCATCTTGGCGCCGGAAGGGAGGGTGAGGGAGGGGATGTTCAAATCAGACACGTGCCGTTTCGATTCTTACTTATGCACCACTTCCGGCGTGCCGTGGGTATGGAAGGACTCGATGGTCTTGAGTCCCCACGCCTGGCCCTTCTTGCGTTCTGCCTCGGTCCAGGTGATCGGCTTCCAGTCCGGCGCCAGGATCAGCTTGGCGCCGGCATTGGCGACCTCGACGCGATTGCCGCCCGGCTCATAGACATAAAGGAAGAAGGTCTGCTGCACCGCGTGCTTGTGCGGACCGGTCTCGATGAACACGCCGTTCTCGAGAAAGATGTCGGCGGCCAGCAAAATCTCCTCGCGCGAATTGAGCGCATAAGTGATGTGGTGGAAACGCCCCGGCACGCCGGTGTGGTCGCGCGTATAGGCGAAGTCGTATGACTTGTTGGTGGCGGTCAGCCAGATGCCGGCCTCGGAGCCGTCATCGAGCACGATGCGCTCGGTCAGGCGGAAGCCGAGATACTTCTCGAAGAACGCGCGGCATGCGGAAATATCCGCCGCCAGGCCGTTCCAGTGGTCGAGCCGGCGCACATTGCAGCCGCGGCCGGGAAATTTCTGCGCCTGGTTTTTCAAGGACGGCTTCTGGTCTGGCGGCGCTTCGTACCATTCGGTGTCGAAGTAAAGCTCGATGACGTGGCCGTCCGGGTCCTTGCAGACAAAGGTCTTGCCGTGGCCGAGGTCGCCGTCGCTCCAGCCAATGTCGAAGCCGGAGCCCTTGAGCGCGGCGGCGCGCCGCTCCAAAGCCTGCGGCGAGCGCGTGCGATAGGCGACGTGCTTCATGCCGTTGGTCTTCGACGCAGTCAGCTTGAGCGTGTAGCGCTCGTAATCGTCATAGGCGCGCAAATAGACGCTGTCGCCTTTCTCGCCCGAGATCGTCATGCCCATGATGTCGACGAAAAACCGCACGCTCTTGTCGAACACCGGCGTCAGCAGTTCGAGATGACCGAGATGGGCGATATCCATGTTCGGTTCGGGCGGCATGGCGTCGGTCATTGGCGGCTCCTCGGTTTTTCGCGGTATTCGTACCGTTCGTGCGGCTTTGTCTAATGCCGTTTTAGCGCCAGCGCCAGATTATTGGCCGGCATTTCGATAATATTGGCGAGCTTCAGGCCATTCGCTTGCGCCAGCGCCGTCATTTCGGCGAGGTCGCGCACGCCCCAGTCCGGATTGCACGCGCGCAGCGAAGCGTCGAACGCGGCATTGCTTGGCGCGGTATGTACGCCGTCGCGCTTGTAGGGGCCGTAGAGAATGAGCAATCCGCCCGCTGGCAAAAGCCGGCCGGCGCCGCTCATCAGATTTTCAGCGACCGTCCACGGCGAGATGTGGATGACATTGAAGCAGAGGATCGCGGCGAGCGTGCCGCCGTCGCCATTCCAATCCCAATCCTCCTGCATCAGGTCGATGCTCTGTGGCGCGCGGAGGTTGCTGAGCCCCGACGCCCGGGCGTAGGCCTCGATGCTGGCGCGGTGCGAGGCCATGATGTCGCTCGGCCACCATGTCAGGTGCGGCGCGCGCCGCGCATAGGTCACAGCGTGCTGGCCGGTGCCGCTGCCGATCTCCAGTACGGCGCCGGCTTTCCCGGCGAGAAAACTTTCGATCGCCTGCCAGATCGGCTCAACGTTGCGATGGAACGCCGGTGCGTCGAGGCGTCCGTCGCTTTCCGGCTTCGGCAGGCCGGCTGTTCCGAATTCGATGACGAATTTGCTCATTGTTTATGCGCTGCGTCTGTTGTCGGTGCCGAATGCGCCTGACCGGCAAATTGCCGTGTGGTGGTCGGCCGTACCGACGAAGGTGTCATACCGTTTCAATAGTCATATCAAAAACTGCGAGATAGTATTCCGCTACCGGGAGTTCAGGGGCTATACCATGATCGTCGGCTTATCCGTCACGAATTTCACCATCCTTCACGTCGTCATCTCATTGATTGCAATCGCCAGCGGCTTGGTGGTTGTTTTCGGCATGATCGGTTCGCACCGCCTGCCCAAGACCACGGCGCTGTTCTGGGTGATGACGGTGCTGACCACGGTGACAGGCTTCATGTTCTTCCTGGCGCCGACACAAGCCAAGATGTTCACCCCGGCGACAGCGACCGGCGTCGTCGCCACGATTGTGTTTCTGGTCGCGCTATTCGCGCTGTATGCGAAGCATCTGTACGGCAAGTGGCGCTGGATCTACGTCGTCACCGCGGTGATCTCGCTTTATCTCAATATCTTCGTGCTGATCGTGCAGAGCTTCGGCAAACTGAAGATCGTCAACCCGGCGGCGTCGTTCACGCCGCCGTTCGGGCCACCGTTTCAACCGCCGACCGATTTTCACTTCGCGGTCGTGCAGGGCGTGACGCTGGTGATCTTCATCATGCTCGGCATCATCACGGCGATCAAATTCCGCCGCGCTCCGGGCCTAGTCTAGACCGTCGCGCGGCGACGTTCCAATTCCGGCGTCATGGTGTTGAATCGGGCTTTTTGCCGGCGGCGCAAAGGTCGGTCGTCGGGCCGCGAATATGACCGCCCTGATCGACTTCCAGCTCGAACAGCAGGTCGCCGTTCGGGCAGAAGCGCGGCGCGAAGCTCATCGACATCGGCATGCTGTCGAGCCAGTCGCGGCATTCCTGCTTGGACGGGCAGGATTGGCAGCGATGAAGGGCGGTGAGATATGTCAGGCCTGAATGCGCGACCACGCCGCCGGCCGGATCGACGCCCAGACGTGCCATCATCTCGAGCAGTTTGATTTCTTTCGTAGCGGATGCCGGCATGACCACGTTCCCCTCAACCCGGCTTGGCAGGGGCCAAGGAGATCATGCCGGCGATCGCGTGCCATGATCTGGATCAATCGCCGGTGCGCGAACAAAAAAGAAGCCGCCGTTGCCGGCGGCTTCTGTTTATTGACCGGCAGATGACACCGACTATTTAAGCTGGGTCGAAATGCTGGTGAACTTGTCGTTCAGCGAAGTGCCGAGGCCGTTGACCACGGCGATGATGGCAACCGAGATGCCGGCGGCGATCAGGCCGTATTCGATGGCGGTGGCGCCGGATTCGTTCTTGAGAAACGCAACAATCTTGGACATGAGCCGCTCCAGGTGTGGACAGGTGGCATCTTCATACCCGAGCGATTTGAATCAAACGTTTCGCGAATGCCGTGAAATTGGTTACTCGTGAACAACGTTAATCAATGGTAACCGGGAGCATGATACCGCGCTCAGACATCCTCCGGATTGTCGACATAGACCAGCCCGGCTTTCGCCAACGGCTCGCGCATATTGTACATGTCGAGCCCGAGCACGCCGGAGGCGAGCTTCTGTCGCTTGGCGTCCTCGTCGTCGAAGCGCTTCTGCGCCTTGGCGGCGGTATCAACAGCGTAACGGGCAGGGACCACCACCACGCCATCGTCATCGGCGACCACCGCGTCGCCCGGAATGACGTTCACGCCGGCGCAGACCACCGGAATATTGACCGAGCCGAGGGTGGCCTTGACCGTGCCCTTGGCCGAGATCGCCCGCGACCACACCGGGAAGCCCATCTCCTTGAGCGTCGCAACGTCGCGGCAGCCGGCGTCGATGATCAGCCCCTTGACCCCCCGCGCTTTCAGCGAGGTGGCGAGGAGGTCGCCGAACATGCCGTCTGTGTTGTCGGCGGTAACGCCGAGCACAACGACGTCGCCGGGCTGGCACTGCTCGACCGCGACGTGGATCATCCAGTTGTCGCCGGGCTGGGCTAAAATAGTTACCGCCGGTCCGGCGATCGAGGCGCCCGGCCAGATCGGCCGCATGTAGGGCTTCATCAGACCCGAGCGCCCGAGCGCCTCGTGGACGGTCGAGACGCCGAGCTTCTCGAAAGTGGCCAGCGCCTTGGCATCGGCGCGTTTGATATTCCGGACGACAACGGGTTTCATAATTTTCTTCCTCCGGCTCTAGCCGAGCGTTTCGGTGACGCGCGGGAACAAAGTTTGATAGGCCTCGCCGTAGGTCATCGGGACGCCGGTATTGCGCGAACCCTGAATGCCGCGGTTGAGCGCGACGCGCTCGTAATAGCCCCACAGATGCTTCTGCGCGGCGAGAATCTGGAACGCTTTGTATTTCTGCTCCCACACCTCGTCGATTTTCAGAATGAGGTCGGGCTTGTAATTGCACTGCTCGGGCTGGTGCGGCTCGAACAGGTAAACCGGCGGGGCCGAATATTTGTATTTGGCGCCTGGCTTGTGGCCCATCGCCTGCGCGACGACGCGGGTCTCCTGGGCGAAGTGCGCGGCATTCGGATGGTCGAAGTTGTACGGATCCTCGAGCGCGTGGGTCAGCACGAAGCTCGGATTGGTCTCGCGGTAGATATCGACCATGCGGTCGAAGTGCGCTTCGTTGAGCTTGAGCGGATAGTCGCCGCAGTCGAAGAATTCGATTTCGGCCCCTAACAGGGCGGCCGCGCGTTCGGCCTCGTCCTTGCGGCCGGCCTTGACCGTTGCCATCGTCGCGCCGGCTTCCTTCCAGGCGAACTGGCTTTCGCCGCGCTCGCCGAAGGACATGCAGACGATCTTGACCTTGTAGCCCTTCCTGGCGTGCAGCGCGATCGCGCCGCCGGCGCGCCAGACGAAATCGCCCGGATGGGCGGTGACGACGAGGCCCGTTTTCTGGTCCGGCATGGGCGTAACAACTCCCTTTTTTGTGGCCGTTCTTTAGACTAAGTAGGGCGATAAATGAAGGCCTGCCAATGACCGAAATGACGACCTTGCGTATCGCCATCGGCGATTATCCGCACACGCTGCCACTCAAGCGCGGCGAGATCGTCTCGGACACGCTCAAGCTCGACTTCGTCGACGTCAAGCCGATGCATACGGCGTTCAAGCCGATGGTGCGCGAGCATGCCTATGACGCCAGCGAAATGGCGCTGGTCACTTATTTGCAGGCGAAAGAGCACAACAAGGGCCTGACCTTGTTGCCGGCGGCGATGCTGGCGCGCTTCCAGCACGGCACGGTGCTGCACAATGTCGAACGCGGCTCGATGTCGCCGTCCGATCTGCGCGGCAAGCGCATCGGCGTGCGCTCCTATAGCCAGACCACGGCCGCCTGGATGCGCGGCATTCTCGAAAACGACCACGGAGTCGACCTGTCGCGCGTGCAGTGGGTCACTTTCGAGGACGGTCACGTCGCAGAGGCGAAGGACCCGCCCAGCGTCGTGCGTGCCGGAAAGGGCAAGGACATCACCAAGATGCTGATCGACGGCGAATTGGATGCCGCTATCTACGGCGCCGCGATGCCGGACGACAAGCGCCTGCGCAGCGTCATCGGGGATCCGGAAGCCGAGGCCAAAAAGTGGTTCGCCAAGCATCGGCTGGTGCCGGTCAATCATATGGTCGTCGTCACCGACGAACTGGCGCGCACCAAGCCGGACGCGGTTGCCGAGTTGTACCGCCTGTTGGAGGCCGGCCGCCGCGCCGCCGGACCTGCGCCGGGCGGCCTCGACACCGCGCCGTTTGGCAGGGATGCCAACCGGCCCTGTCTCGAACTGCTGGTCGGATATGCCGTGCAGCAGGGGTTGCTGTCGCGCCGCCTGAAGGTCGAGGAGCTGTGGTAGCGGCAAGGGCAAAGGCGGTCGGTGTGCAGTGCCAAATAAAGTGCCAATATTGCCTATAAAATAATCATGACACGTTGACCGAAAACTAGGCAGTTCTGGCCTCGCAGCTTATACAGTCAACAAATCAATAGCTTATAGCCTTTATGACGGCTTGGCACAGGGCTTGCGAACCCCAACCTGCGCGAAGCAAGTCGTTGCGACTAAACGCGCGCGTCAACGCAGGGGTCTCATATTATGTTCACATCGATTCAAACGGCCGCCACGCGGCCGACTGCCCGTAAGTGGCTTTCCGCCGCTGCCGGTGTTGCCTTCGCGGCTGGTGCGATCCAGTCCGCCCAGGCCCAGGAGACGATCAAGGTCGGCATCCTCCACTCACTGTCCGGCACCATGGCCATCAGCGAAACCACGCTGAAGGACACGATGCTGTTCCTCATCGACGAGCAGAACAAGAAGGGCGGTCTGCTCGGTAAGAAACTCGAAGCCGTCGTCGTCGATCCGGCCTCGAACTGGCCGTTGTTCGCCGAAAAGGCGCGCGAGCTGATCGCCAAGGAAAAGGTTTCCGCGGTGTTCGGCTGCTGGACCTCGGTGTCGCGCAAGTCCGTGCTGCCGGTGTTCAAGGAACTCAACTCGATCCTGTTCTATCCGGTGCAGTACGAAGGCGAAGAGTCCGAGCGCAACGTGTTCTACACGGGCGCCGCTCCGAACCAGCAGGCCATTCCGGCCGTCGACTACCTGATGAGCAAGGACGGCGGTTCGGTGAAGCGCTGGGTCCTGGCCGGCACCGACTATGTCTATCCGCGCACGACCAACAAAATCCTTGAAGCCT
>JAUSBQ010000265.1 GCA_030651965.1 Pseudolabrys sp.
GGCATCGTCGAGACCGTCGACCGAATTGATGTGGCCGATCGGGTCATACTCCATCATGTCGAACGGATAGTCGGTACCCATGATGATGTGGTCGGCGCCGAACACATTCAGCAAAGCTTCGAGCTGGTGCGGCGTGAACACGACGTTGTCGATATAGACCCGCTTGAGATACTCGGTCGGCGGTTTGGGCAGGCCGGCATTGCAGTCCGCACGGGCGCCCCAGGCGTGATCGATGCGACCGGAATAGCCGCCGAGATAGCCGCCGCCATGCATGGCGTACAGCTTGAGGTTCGGGTGGCGCTCCAGCACGCCGTCGAAAATCAGATAGTGCAGCGCCAGAGTGGTCTCGAACGGATTGCCGACGATATTGTTGAAATAGAAGCGCGACAGCCGCTGGCCTTCGGTGAAGCCGTTGGGATGAATGGCGACCAGTGCGCCGAGCTCTTCGGCCTTCTGCCAGAACGGCGCGAAGGCGGGATCGGACAGTTCCTTGCCGTGGACGTTGGTGAGAATCTCGACGCCCTTGAACTTGAGCGTCTTCATGACGTGCTCAAGCTCCTTGGCCGCCTCGACGCCGTCCTGCATCGGCACGGTGCCCATCGGGATGAAGCGGTCGGGATGCTTCGAGACGAATTCGGCGACGCCTTCGTTGACCATGCGCGCGGCCGGCACGGCGTATTCGAGCGCGACGGTGTGGTAGAGCTGCGGCGGCGGCGGCATCACCAGCTGCATGTCGACGCCCATCGTGTCCATGATGGCGAAGCGTTCGTCGTAGCTGGTCATGCAGCCGAAAACGTCCGACTCCTGCTTGGCGTTAATCGCCTTGGTCTCGTCGGATGCGAAATGCGCCAGCGGAATGGTCGACAGGTCGAGATGCGGCTTGATGAAGGCGCCGGCACGCGGAACGGCGATATGGGTGTGCGCGTCGATGGTCACCGACGCGGGGCGCCGCTCGCGGCCCGGTTTGCCGTGCTTGCGCGCCGCGGTGTTTGCATATTTGTTCCAGAGTGCCGTCATGTCGCTCGCCTTTGTTGTGAATGCCGTAGCTCTAGAATACGCCGAGGTGCTGCCGCAACAGCGCGTCGTCCTGACGGAGCGCGGCCGGGGTGGAGACCACGGCGACGCCGCCGGTGTTGAGAATGACGATGTCGTCGGCGACATCGAACACCAGATTGGGGTTCTGCTCGACCAATATGATCGACAGGCCGCTTTCCTTCAGCTTGCGTATGGTGGCCATCACTTCGGCGACGATCTGCGGCGCCAGTCCTTCGGACGGCTCGTCCATCAGCAGCACGCGCGGATTGCCCATCAAGGCGCGGCCGATGGCGAGCATCTGCTGCTCGCCGCCCGACAGATGCGCCGCCATCTGGGCCGTCCGCTCCTTGAGCCGCGGAAACATGCCGAACACGGTGTCGATGGTCCACGGTGCATGGTTGCTGCCGGCGTCCGGCTTGCGGCCGGCGACGATCAGGTTTTCGCGCACGGTGAGGCTGCGGAAGATGCGGCGGCCCTGCGGCACCAGCGCGACGCCGCGCGCGGCGATCATTTCAGGCGACAGCCTGGTCACCTTTTCGCCGAACACGCTGACCTCGCCGCGCCGCGCCGCCAGCAGGCCCATGCCGACATTCATGCAGGTCGACTTGCCGGCGCCATTGCGGCCCAGGAGGCCGAGCATGCGCGCCTCGCCGAGCTCGAACGAGACGTTCTGCAGCACATGGCTGTCGCCATAGAAGGCGTCGACATTGTCCAGTCTGAGGGCACTAGTGGCCAAGATAGACCTCCCGCGTGCGCGGATCCTCGACCACTTCGGCGCGATTGCCTTCGACGATCACTTCGCCGAAATGCAGCAGCGTGATGCGCTCGGCGAATTCCAGCGCCACGTCCATATTGTGCTCGATCATCACGATGGTGACGTCGCGCGGGATCGCCATCAGGCATTTGTGAACGTCGCGCCGCTCGTCGATCGACAGGCCGGCGAAAGGCTCGTCGAGCAGCAGCACCTTTGGCTCCTGCGCCAGCGCCATGGCGATCTCGACGCGGCGGCGTTCGCCGTAGGATGTCTGCGACAGCGGCCGGTCGGCGATGTGAGTGAGGCCCACCCGCGCCAGCGCTCTGTGGCCTTGTTCGGTGAAGCGGCCATCGCGGCGCAAATCCGTCCAGGGGTTCCAGCGCATCGGCGACAGGCCAAGCAACGCCAGCCGGACATTGTGGATGATGGTGTCTTTGCCGAACAACGTGATGATCTGATAGGTGCGCGCCATGCCGAGATGCGGACGGTCGCGGCTCGGCACTTTGGTGATGTCCTGGCCGAACAGTCTGATCGAACCGGTGTCGGGCGACAGTTCGCCGGTGATCAGATTGAACAAGGTGGTCTTGCCGGCGCCATTGGGGCCGATGATCAGCCGGCGTTCGCCGGGCTGGATGTCGAGATCGACGCTGCGGGTGACATGCAGGCCGCCGAAGGATTTGTTGAGGCCGCTGACGGTGAGGGCGCTCATGGCGTGCGCTCCGTCGCGGTCGGCTCGGCCTCGGCGGCCGCGGGCGTCGCCGCGCGCTTGCGGGCAATCAGGTGCCACAGCCGCACGCTGCCGGGGACGATGCCCTCAGGCACCAGGATGACGATGGCGACGAAGATCGCGCCGAGCAGGAAATTCCAGCGCTCGATAAAGCCCGACACCACGGTCTTGATGACGACGACCAAAGTGGCGCCGACGATGGGCCCCAGCAACGTGCCCGGGCCGCCGGAGATCACCATCAGCAGCACCTCGGCCGACGCGGTCAGCGCCAGGGTCTGCGGGCTGATGAAGTTGGTGTAATAGACGAACAGAATGCCGGAGACGGCGGTCAGCAGGCCGGAGAACAGGCAGGCGTAGAAGCGGATCATCCAGACGTGATAGCCGAGCGCATTCATGCGGCGCGGCTGGTCGCGCGTTCCCATCAAGGCGGCGCCGAACGGCGACCGCACGAAAATGAACACCATGGCGACCGCGACGATGAAGACAATCAGCGACGCATAGTAGAAATTGACCGGGTCGGTCAGCGAATAGCCGAACGGCGCCGGGCGGCCGCGCACGGGGATGCCGTTGTCGCCGTCGGTGACGCTGATCCAGCGATAGGCGAGGCCCCACAAAATTTGGCCGAGCGCCAATGTGATCATGATGAAGCCGATGCCGGACGAGCGCAGCGACAGCACCGCGAACACCGCCATTGAGGCGACGCCGATCACCAGCGCCACCATGATCGCGGTGGTGTGACCGGCGCCCAGTTGCAGCATATAGGCGGTGGCATAGGCCGAAATGCCGAACAGGCCGGCATGACCGAGCGACACCAGGCCGGCATAGCCAACCAGGATATTCAGGCCGAGCGCGAACACCGCGAAGAACAGAATCTGGCTGCCGACATTGATGTAATAGATGCCCGACACCCAGAACGGCAGCGTGACCAGCGCCGCGAGGACGACGGCGATGGCGATGAGGCGAAGCCTGTTGGTGCCGGCGATGAGGTCGATCATGGCACGTGCCTGCCGAACAGGCCCTGCGGCCGCAACAGAAGCACCAGCAGCATCGGCAGGAACAGCACGAAGTAAGCGAGCTCCGGCAGCAGCGCCTGGCCGAAATTATAGATGAAGCCGACCAGGATGCTGCCGACGAAGGAGCCGAGCAGGCTGCCGGCGCCGCCGATGATGACGACGAGCAGCGCCAGCGGCAGCATGTCCTGATCGAGCCCGGGATAGACCGAGAGGATCGGCCCGCCGATGATGCCGGCAAAAGCGGCAAGGCCGGCGCCGAGCGCGAAGACAATGGTGAAGAGTTGCGACACGCGGATGCCGACGACGCGCGCCATGTCCGGGTCGTCGACGCCGGCGCGGATCATGGCGCCGAGGCGAGTGCGATCAAGCAGCAGCCACAGCGCGATCGCGACGACGACCGCGATGGCGATGATCGCCAGCCGGTACAGCGGGAAGACGGCGCCGCCGATGCGCGCAAAGCCGCCGAGGCCCTCCGGCGTCGTCACCGACATCGGATCGCCGCCCCACACCATCAGGCAGAAATCGGCGGCCATGAAGGATATGCCGAGCGTCACCAGCACCTGCGCGAGCTGGTCGCCGGGCAATTGCCGCAGCAGAAAGCGTTCGATCAGCGCGCCGAGCGCGGCCACCGTCAGCGCCGCCAGCACGGCGGCCAGCCAGAAATTCATCTTGAAGCCGAACAAGCCGATGACGATCGAGCCGCCGATATAGGCGCCGAGCATGAACAGCGAGCCATGCGTCAGGTTCGGAATCCGCATCAGCCCGAAGATCAGCGAGAAGCCCGACGCGAGCAGGAACAACAGACCGCCGAACGTGACGCTATTGACCGTGAGAACCAGCCAAAAATTCATAAGTGAGCTGTTCCTGCGACCCTTCTTTTCCCCTCCCCACACGCGCACTGGCGCGTGGCGGGGAGGGGTTAGGGGTGGGGGGTGATGCGCTTACGACTTCACCGGCGGATAGTTGCGCGAATAGACCGGCCGGCTGAGGAAGGCCTTTTCCTCATAGGTCCAGAACTGGCTGACGTTCTTATACGTCTTCAATGTCTTGTTGACGTATTTGCCGCCGGCCTTCTCCACGCGGCGGATGAAGAAGTCACCGACCACGTTGCCGAGATGATCGAAGGACAGGTCGCCGCGCGGCGTATCCTTCAGCTTCACCGAGCGCATCGCCTTGGTGAGGGCCGCGCGATCGTCGGACTTGCCGCCGGCGAGCTTGAGGCCTTCGTCGACGACCTGGGCCGCGACGTAGAGACCGGCGGCGTAGAAGCCGGGATCGACGCCGAAGTCCTTCTGCATCGCCGCGACGAAGCGCTTGTTGCTGTCGTTGGCGAGGTCGAGCGTGTAGGGGCAGCAGCTATACATGCCGAGGAATTCGTCGCCCATGATGCGCAGCAGCGCATCGTCGCCGCCGGTTTCGCCGGCGACGACCGGATACTTCAAGCCGGCCGCCGCATAGGTCTTCATGAAGCGCAACGGGTTGGAGCCGGCAAAGCCCTGGCACACGCCATCGCAATCGGCGATCTGCGCGACGAAGGGCGTGTAGTCCGGCGTGACCAGAGGCGGCCAGATCTTGGCGACGACTTTGCCGCCGGCGCCTTCGAAGGTTTCCTGGAAGCCGCCCATCTGTTCATGACCGAAGGCGAAGTCTTCGGACACGGTAACGACACGCTTGAGCTTCAACTCCTTGGCGGCGTAATCGGCCATCGGATGCATGGCCTGCGCCGACGTTGCTGACGGGCGCAGGAAGTAGGGGTTCGGACGGCGCTGGGTGATGTCTTCGGCGCCGGCAAGGCTGAGCATCGGCGTTTTGTTCTCGGCGATGTAGTCGGTGATCGCCAGCAACTCGAACGCCGCGAGCGGCCCGAGGATGGCGTCGACCTTGTCGCGCTCGACCAGCTCCTGAACCTTGGTCTTGGTGCCGGCCGGGCTGCCGCCGGTATCGGCGGAGAAGAACTCGACCTTGCGGCCGCCAAACATGTTGTTCTTCTCTCTCAAGTAAGTGAGGACGCCTTGCTCCATCTGGATACCGCCCTGCGCGAGCGGGCCGGTCTTGACGGTGAGCAGCCCGAGCTTGAACGGCGCTGACTGCGCGATGGCCGGTGACGGAAATTTGAACGTGGCGAGCGCCGCGCCGGCGGCGGTCGCGGCCATAAAACGACGGCGAGTGACCTTGCGTGACATCGAAGTCCTCCCTGTGTCGCCCTCCCGGGCGGATTTTGGCTGGCCGCGTTCGGCCTCTTTTTTTCTAGCCGCGCCTATCATCCGCCAACGCGTTCCATGCTGTAAAGCCCGGTCGGACGCGGAATAGTGCAGACAGTCCGATCTTGGCGAAATACTTGTGATCATTCGACGATGAGAAATTGTGCGCGGCACGCGCGGCTTCGGCCTCGATCATCGCGCGAGTTTTGTGTATCGACCTCGCGGCGCGGGACGGCCACAATGCAACTGCTTCATTATTGAGCAAGGAATTTGCGAACAATGACAGATGCAGGCGCTGCCCACGGCATGATCGCAGTCGACAAGATGGGTGGGCAGGTTCTGTTCCTGAACCCCGACACTTTTGCGACTGAAGTCGCGATCGGCGGATTTCCGCGCACCGTGCATGAACTGCTGATCGTGCCTTCGAGCGGGCTTGCCTATGTGCCGATCTACGGCGACGGCATCCACGGCAAGAACCCGAACCCCGGTCATGTCATCGCGCTGATCGACCTTAAAGGCCGCACGCATATCGGGGATATCGATCTGCATCCTTACGTTTCGCCGCATACGCTCAAGCTGGCGCCGGACGGACTGATTTATGTCACCTGCGAGAACAGCGCGGTGGTGGCGGTGATCGATCCGAAGACGAACAGGATGATCGACGCCATCAGTTCCGGTTCGACCAATGGGCACCGTCTGATCATCTCGCCGGACGGCAAGCGCCTCTATACCGAGAACGAGGAAGACGCCGACATTTCGGTGATCGATCTGCCCGGGCGCAAGCTCCTCGGCAAGATCAAGACGCCGCATGCGCTCGCCGGCATCGCCATCACCGCCGACGGCAAGACATTGATCGCGGTTGATGACGAAGCGCCGGCATTGTTTCTGGTCGAGACGGCCACAGGCGAGATCGCGCGAACCATCCCGCTCGAGAACATTCCGAAGCCGGCGCAGATCGCGCGATTCCGCCCCGACTACAAGGTGCTGGCGGTCAGCAGCGTCGCCGGCGACACGGTGACATTGTTCGACGGCGACTTGAAGAATCAGACCGCGATCCCGGTCGGCAAGGGTGCCATGGACATGGCGTTCCGCAGCGACGACCTGTTCGTTGGCTGTCAGTTTGACGGCACGGTGCATGTCATCGACATTCCGTCGCGCAAGGTCAGGCACAAATTCGCCTGCGGCACCGGCGTCGAGTCGCTCGGGTTTTTCTAGAAGCAACGCGCGCTCCATTTTCCGCTCGTCCCCGCGAAAGCGGGGACCCAGGGGCGGCACGCACTGTCTCCTGATCCAAGAACTGGGTTCCCGCTTTCGCGGAAACGAACGGAGTGGGTGGCAACTGCCCCGCCTGATTTCTTACCCGCGCTTCTTCTTCACTGGAATGACCGGCAGCAGTAAATAGGGCATCTTGCCCTTGCTGAAATGCAAAGTCGTCGTGCCGTTGAAAACCGAAGGCGGGCGGTCCTCCGGTTTGTTGTGCAGGAATGGGCCGCAGCCGGTGAGTTCGTTCTTGAAGTTCGACAATTTCCCCCCGCTGCCGCCGCCATACTCGTAATCCTTGCCGCGCGCCGACAACGCGATGCGGTAGCCCGCCGGTACGTGAATCGAGGTCGGCCAGATTTCGATATCGAGTTCGACCGGCTTGCCTTTGCGCAAAGGCTGCTTCTCGTCGTGCGTATGATAGGGCCGGTAGGGCCGCGACAGTTTCTTGTCGAGTTTGCGATGCGAGGCGCGCAGCCAGCCTTGTGCGATCGGCGTATGCGGATCGATCGCGCCCATGAACACGACTTCCTTCATGTCGCCGGTGAAGACGCGCACGACGGCGAAGATATCGGCGTCCTTGGTCGAGGACGACACGAACAGCTTGAGCGCCGACGGCCCGGTGATTTCGGTGTCGGCCTTCAGCGGCGGCGTGATGAAGGTGAGGCCGTCACCCATCGCGGCGAAATCGCGCTTGGCCGAACCCGCCGGCGGTCTGGCCGACAATGTCGTATCGGCCGGATGCAAGTAAAATTTGGTCCATTTGGTGCGCGGGATCGGCCAGGCGTCTTCGCCGCGTGCGACGAATTTCTCGCCCGGGTGCCGCACCTGCAACAGCACTTTCGGCTGTTTGCGCCATTTGGCCTTCTTGCCGTGCAGGAAATAATCGAAGAAGGCGAGCTGCTGCTCGCGGCCGTAGTCGGTGTAGAAATGCGTCCAGTGCTCGAGGCCGTGCGCTTCGAGCCATTTGTCCTTGGAGGCGGAACGCACGAAGCCTTCGAAATTGCCGCGCGGATGCAGGCCCTGGCCGCCCCAGTTGGCGGCGGAGAACAATGGTGTCTTGATCTTGTCCCAGCGCGGCGAGCGGTCGCGGTGATACTGGTCGTCGAGCGGATGCGCGAGGATCTGGCCGCCGAAATCGACGCGGTTCCGGCTGAGTTCTTCTTCCGATAAGGTTTCGGGACCGCACACCAGTTCGCCATGGACGCGGCTGCGCTTGCCGCGTTCGCCGGCGCCGTACTGCACGGTCTTGACCTGCATGTCGAACCAGTTCTCCCAGAAGGTCGACAGCATGCCGCCGTGATGGGTCATGTCGCGGTACCAGTCGGCCGAGCCTTCCCAGACGCACATGGCGGCGAGGTGCGGCGGCTGCAGCGACGCCACATGCCACTGGTTCATGGCGAGATAGGAAATGCCGTTGAGGCCGACCTTGCCGCTCGACCACGGCTGGACGGCGGCCCATTCGATGCAGTCGTAGAAATCCCTGGTTTCGCGCGGCGAGAAATGATCGATGACGCCGGGCGAACAGCCGCAGCCGCGTGAATCGACGCGCACGCAGACGTAGTCGTGCGGCACCCATTTCTCCGGATCGATGACTTCCCAGTTCTGGTATTTGTTGGTCGAGCCCGCGGTGACGTCCGGATGTGTCTGCGCCATGATGTTCCAGGCGCTCGGATAGCCGTCCTGAAAGGCGAGGTTCTTGGCGTAAGGTCCATACGTGATCAGGACGGGGTAGCGGCCTTGTTTCACTGGGCGAAACACGTCGGCGCACAGCTTCAAGCCATCGTCCGTCGTGATGAACACGTTCCAATCGATGCGCATGCCGTCCCGGGTCTCGCTGCGCGTTTCCAAGGCGGCCATCGATCGTCTCCCGGATTCTTTTCGTTGAGAGACAGGCTATCGAAGCGTGCCGGTTAAACGCAAGTCCCGCATTAATCTCCGTTCGTCCCCGCGAAAGCGGGGACCCAGTACTATCTTTTCATGTGATGCAATGTTGTTCTGGGCTCCCGCTTTCGCGGGAACGAACGAAGTATAGGCGAAAGCTAGCGCTTCTTACGTTTCAACTTCGCCATCTTTTCCAGCACGGCGCAGACTGCGGCGGTGTCCTTGGCGCCGAGACCCGACTTCATAGCCTTCACATAGATCGGCTTCGACGCATCGAACATCGGTGTCGGCACCTTAATTTTCTTGGCGTACTCGCCAATCACCTGCATGTCCTTGTCCCAGACGTCGATCTTCATGGTGACGTCGTCGTAGTTGCCTTTCACCATCATCGGCGCGCGCAGTTCGAACACGCGTGAATTACCGGCGCCCGCACGCACCAGATCGAAAATCATCTGCGGCGGCAGGCCGGCCTTCATGCCGAGCACCATGGCTTCGGCCGAGGCGACGTTGTTGATCGCCACCAGCAGGTTCGCCACGTACTTCATCTTGCTGCCATTGCCGAATTCACCGACGTCATAGACGGTGCGGCCGAAGGCCTCGAACATCGGCTTGAGCTTCTTGATGAGCGCCGTATTGCCGCTGGCGTAGAACACCAGATCGCCGTTGCGCGCCTGCGAGCCGGTGCCGCTGACCGGCGTATCGAGCATCGTATGTCCGGCTTTGGCGAAAGCCTTGCGCGCCTTCTCCTTGTCGGCGATGGTGAAGGTGCTCATCTCGACGATGAGTTTGCCCTTAAGCTTGGTGGCGGAGATTTCGCGCGCGACCTCCATCAGCGCCTGCGGTTTCGGCAGGCTGGTCAGCACCGTTGGCGCCTTCGCGGCGACATCGGCGGCGCTGGCGGCGATCTCGATGCCTGCTGCCTGCGCTTCGCGGCGGCGCATGGCGCTGACGTCATAGCCGACGACGCGCCAGCCGGCCTTCGCCAGATTGCGGGCGAACGAGCCGCCCATGATGCCGAGGCCGATCACGCCGACCTTGCCTTTTTTCTTTGCCGCCATCCGAACGTCTCCCCAGGGCAGAGTATGTTTTGCGCGCAGCGGTCTTAATCGGTTGCACCGGGACCTGTCGAGTGGGGTTGCAGCCAGGCATCTTTCAAGCCAATCCTTCTTTCAAGCCAATCCTGCTTTCAAGCCAATCCTGCTTTCAAGCTATGCCGTGATCGCCTATCGTCGCTGAAAAGCGGACAGGGAGCGAACATGCGGATCGGCGTAGCAGGCCTCGGCGCCATGGGCGGCAATATCGCGGCGCGGCTTCTGGAAGTCGGCCATCAGGTCACGGTGTGGAATCGCAATCCGGAAAAGACCAGGCCGCTGGCGGCGGCAGGCGCCGAGGTGGCGGCGACTCCCGCAGCGTTGGTTGAGAAGGCCGAGGCCATCATCACCATCCTCACCGACGGCGCGGCGATCGATGCGGTCTATAGCGGGCCGAACGGCCTGTTGTTTGGCGATGTGAAAGGAAAGCTGTTCATCGAGATGAGCACCGTGGCGCCGAACGTCCAGATCGAGCTGGCGTCCAAGGTGCGCGCCAAGGGCGCGGCCTTTGTCGAAAGCCCGGTCGGCGGCTCCACCGGGCCGGCGCGTCAGGGCAAGCTGCTCGGCCTGATGGGCGGCGAGCCGCAGGACGCCGAACGGGCGCGGCCGATCCTCGAACAGTTGTGCCGCAAGGTCGAGCATTGCGGCCCGGTCGGCGCCGGCTCGGCGATGAAGCTTGCCATCAATCTGCCGTTGATGGTGGCCTGGCAGGCTTACGGCGAAGCCTTCGCCCTTGCGCGTCAGCTCGGCTGGGAGCCGAAGCGGCTGCTCGATCTGTTCGTCGAGAGCAGCGGCGCGAATGCCGGCCTGAAGAACCGCGCCGAGATGATCGTCGCCATGTTCGATGGGCGCGATCCGGGACCGACGACATTCAGCATCGACAATGCCCGCAAGGACCTGCGCACCATGGTCGAGGCCGGCACGGCCATCGGCGCCGACATGATCGCGACCAAGGCGGCGCTGGCCGGCTTTGAAGACGCGGCCGCACACGGGCAGGGCGGCGGCGACGGCGCCAGCCTCTCGGTCTACTGGTCCGGCCGTAAGAAATCCTGAAATCGCCACGCACGAATATTTCCAGAAAGATCGGAGCCAACATGTCTCTTACGCTCGCGCAAGCTTCCACCATTGTCGACGCCACGCTGAAGGCGGCGCGCGACCACAAGCATATGCCGCAGACCGTCATCGTGCTCGATGCCGGCGGCCATGTCGTCTGCGTCAAGCGCGAAGACGGCTCCGGCATCATTCGCTACGACATCGCCTTCGGCAAAGCCTACGGCGCGCTCGGCATGGGCTGGGGCTCGCGCACCAGCATGGAGCGCGCGGCGCAGAACCCTAATTTCTTCGCCGCCGTCGAGGCGGCGAGCGGCGGGCGGCTGGTGCCCAACCCCGGCGGCGTGCTGATCCGCGATGCCGCGAATGTGATCGTGGGCGCGGTCGGCATTTCCGGCGACACCGGCGACAATGACGAGATCATCGCTGTCGCCGGCATCGAAGCAGCCGGTCTCAAGGCCGATCCGGGCGGCAGCAAGAAATAAATTCGGGAGGGGCGGCGGTGAAGCTGTTTTCGTTCTGGCGGTCGCTGGCGACCTACCGCGTGCGCATCGCGCTCAATCTCAAGGGCATCGAGCCCGAAGTGATCGAGGTCAACCTGATGAAGGGCCATCAGCGGGATCCGAAATTCCGCGCGGTCAATCCGATGATGGCGCTGCCGGCATTGCTCGACGGCGAGGGACCGGCTCTGTTTGAGTCGCTGGCGATCATCGAATATATCGACGAGGTGTATCCCAAACCGCCGCTGCTGCCGTCCGATCCTAAAGCGCGCGCCCGCGTGCGCGGACTGGCGCAGATCGTCGCCGCGGATTCACACCCGCTGATCGTGCCGCGCGTAAGGGACTATCTCAGCGTCGAGTTCAAGATCGACGAGGCCGGCGTCGCCAAATGGGCGCAGCATTGGCACCAGGCCGCGCTGGCGGGGCTGGAAGAACATCTCGCCACGGAAGCTGGCACCGGCACTTATTGCCAAGGCGAGCAGGTGACGATTGCCGATATCTGTCTCGCCAGCCAGGTGGCAGGCGCCAATTTCTTCAAGGTCGATTTGGCGCCATATCCTACCGTCAACCGCATCGCCGCGGCTTGCGCGAAGATCGACGCTTTCGCGCGTGCCCATCCGCTGAAGCAGCCCGGCGCGCCGGCGGTGGTGTAAGCGCTAGGCCGCCTCACGCGGCAGCAGGCCGAAGTCGGTGAGTATCCGTTCACCGGACTTTTTTAGCGCCGCTTTCTTTTCCGCCAAAGCCGGGTGGAGCAAGCGTCCGCCGCGTTTCACGACGCGGCCGGCGACCAGCACGGTGTCGACACTGGCGATGCCGCCTTGCATCACCACTGAGGGGACCGGATCGGTGACCGGGAACATCGCGAGATCGTCGGCCCGCAACAGCAGAATGTCCGCCTGTTTGCCCGGCGTCAGCGAGCCGACCTGGGCATCGATCCCCGCCATGCGCGCGCCATTGATGGTCGCCCATTCCAGCGCGTGCCGGCAGGTCACCGGCATCTCCAGCGGACGGCTGCCGGTCTCGGCGAAAATCTCCAGCGTGCGGCGGTGACGTTCGTGCTGCAACGTCGTGCGCATGGCGCTGAACATGTCGCCGCGCGCCGCCGGCTCGACATCGGTGCCGATCGACATCGGCGAGCCGCAAGACTGGAGGACGCCGGTGAGCGGATCGCCATAACCCATCTGCAATTCGATCTCCGCGGTGGAGGTGAACTGCACGCCCTTGCCGGCCAGCGCACGGATCAGATCGGCCTTCATATCGTTGCCATGCACGATGTTGAAGTTTGCCCCGACCAATCCGTCTTCAAGCAGACGCTGGAAACCGTCCGGCTGCAGGACCGCGCCGCCGCCAACATGCATGCTGACGATGAGGCCGAACTCGCGCGCCAGCCGCACGTCGGACAACGTCACGTCCCGTGTCGAGTAGGAGGGCCCGAGAATGGCGAGGCCGAGTGTCACCAGGCTGTCCTGGCTGGCGAAGCGGCCCTTGCGCAGCCGTTCGATTTCGCCGCGCGGCATCGGGACTTCGCTATAATGTTTCTCGCCCGGCCTGGCGTCCGGCTTCGGCGAGCCGTGAAGGAACACGGTGCGCGCGCCGGAAGCGAAAAGGCCTTCGACGGCCGCGTCGGTGTGCTCCGGTGTCCGGTTGACGTGGCACCAGTCGACCAACGTCGTCGTGCCGCTGTTGAGTGCATTAAGCGCGCCCATGAGATTGCCGATGTGCACGTCGTCCGGCTGGAAATAGCCGGCCAGGCCGCCGTGCATGGCCTGCATGTATTTAGCCACGGTCCAGTCGCCAGCAACGCCGCGCAGCGCGCTTTGCCAAGTATGCACATGGGCGTTGATCAGGCCGGGCAGAACGATCATGCCAGCCGCGTCGATGGTCTCGGCTTCGGCAGCGAGCTCCGGCGCGATCGCTGCGATGCGGCCGTTCTCGACCAGCACGTCGCCGCGCGGCAAGTCCTTGATGGCCGGATCCATCGACACGATCGATCCGCCTTTGATTAACAAACGAGTCACGCGCCGCTCCTGAAGCCTGTCATGTTCGATGATGCGAAAGACCTAGCCGGATGCGTCGTCGAAATCCAGCGCGCACCGCTTGATATTGCTTTTGGGACTGACTTTGAATGTGGCCCACACGGTGGGCGGCTTTACGCCGACGCGCATCATGCATAGGCTAAATTATAGCCGCGGCCGACATTTGGCCCTGTGAAAACGCGCCCTAAGGACGACACTGCGATGAAGCTCGGCTTTTTCACCATGCCCATCCATCCGCTTGCCAAGGATTGGCGGCAGTCGCTGCGCGAGGACCGCGAAGCATTCATTCTCGCCGACGAGTTGGGCTTCAGCGAAGGCTTCTGTGGCGAGCACGTCACCGACCGCGCCGAGAATATCACGTCCTGCGCGATCTTCATCGCCAGCCTTGTCTACGCGACCAAGCAGATCAAGCTCGGAACCGGCACGATCAATATGCCGAACACGCATCCGGCGACGGTCGCCTCGCAGATGGCGATGCTCGACCACATGCTCGATGGCCGTTTCATTTTCGGCATCAGCCCGGGCGGCCTGCTGTCCGACGCGGAGGTGTTCGGCAATCTCGACGCCAACCGCAACGAGATGTTCCTGGAAGCGATCAACCAGGTGCTGGCGATCTGGGAAAGCGAGCCGCCCTACAATCTCAAAGGCAAGTACTGGAACATCAGCGTCGAGCGCCAGTTTCTGCCCGACCTCGGCCAGGGCTACATCGCCAAGCCGTTGCAGCGCCCGCATCCGCCGATCGTCGTGACGGCGGTGGCGCCGTTCTCCAAGGGCGTGACAGAAGCCGCCGCGCGCGGCTGGGATCCGATTTCCGCCAACTTCCTGATGCCGCAATGGGTCAAGAGCCATTGGCCGAAATATGTCGAGGGCTGCGAGCGCGTCGGCCGCCCGGCGCTGCCGGAAAACTGGCGCGTCGCGCGCTCGATCTTCGTCGCCGACGACGAGAAGACAGCGAAGGCTTACGCCACCGATCCGAACGGGCCGTATCGCTATTACTACAGCCAGCTCTACACCAAGTTGAAGATGAACGGCCGCATTGAACTGTTCAAGACGCGGCGCGACCAGCCCGACGACGAAGTGACGCTCGACAGCATCTGCGACGCGCTCATCACCTATGGCACACCGGACAAGGTCGCCGACGAGCTGTTGAAATACCGTGAGACAGTCGGCGATTTCGGCACGCTGCTGTACGCCGGCAAGGACTGGAAAGACCGTGAGCTCGGTCGCCGCTCCATGGTGCTGCTGGCCGAGAAGGTTCTTCCCCAAGTCAACGCAGCGATCAAAGCATGAGCCGCCCCAGGGTTTTCGTCACGCAGCCGATCGCCGAGAGCGCCCTGGCGCGGCTGCGCGCCATTGCCGATGTCGAGGTCAA
>JAUSBQ010000284.1 GCA_030651965.1 Pseudolabrys sp.
ACCGCGGTCTGTTCGGCGGCGCGTAAGGCGGAGCGGTTCTTGCCCCAGAAATCGATTTCGTAGCTGGCGCTCATCGTTGCCGACAGGCTGTCGCGTTCGGAGGCGCCGCCGCCGGTGCCGGTCCCGGTACTCTGCGATGCGCGTGAGCGGCTGGCGCTGGCGTTGAGGCCGATATCCGGCAGCAGCGATGCGCCAGCGATGCGCGCCTGAGCGTCGGCCTGCACGATGCGAGCGATCGCCGCGGCGATGTCGAGATTGGCCTCGCGCGCGTTCTCGATGATCTCGGTCAGTTCGCGCGAGCGGAAGCCGCGCCACCAGTCGAGCGGCGGCAGCGCCGCCTCGGCGAGCCGCAGATTGCGCGCGCCGTCATAGGCTTGCGGAATATCGAGCGCAGGCTCTGGCTTGTCGGAAAGCAGGCAGCCGCCGAGCGTCAACATCAGGCCGGTTCCCGCTAGCATGGTCCATAACGGACGCCACGCCGACTTGGTTCTCGCCCCGACGCCAATACCATCGCTACGCATAATAGAGACTCTTACAAAAACAGGTGAAGCCGGCAGCGAGAGGGACGCTAGCTGATATTACGGTTTGGCGCCTGCGCTTTTGCGGCCGGGCGGCCAGTCGGCAAGCGCCTGGCGTCCGCCCTGCGTCATCTGCGCAGCCGAGCCGGCGAATACGCCCTGGATGGTCTGGTCGAAGGTTTGCCGCGCCGTGCGCGCATTCCCCATCGCCGCGCGCAGCGCCTCGGCGTCGAACGGCTCCGTCCGCAGCGCCTCGCGGATCGTGCCCTGCGCCGAGCGGTATTTTTCCTGCGTGCTTTCGATGCCGCCGCGGTTGGCTTGGATCTGCGCGCGCAAAATCGCGGCGTCGGCCGCCGGCAGCGTACCGGCGATGCGCTCGACACGCACGAATACGTCGCGGTCCCAGGCGGGCGCCGGCGCCGGTGGACGCACCGCCAGCGCGATCGCCGCACCGATGAAAAACAGGTTGAGCGCCAGCGAGCCGAGCAGCAGCCAGCGCGACGAGCCGCGCGTCATCTTGGTCGATGCCAGTTGCGCGACGCTCATGGCCGCGCTCCGGTCAGCGACTCGGGCTCGAACACGATCGAGCCGAGATCGGCGCGGCTTGCGGTGGCGAAGCGGCCGTCGAGCTGATCGAAGTGGCGGTCGAGCCCGGCAATGCCGATATAGAAACCGAGCACGCCGCAGGCGGCGAGCGCGGCGACGCGCGGCCAGGCCGGCGCGAACTGCCAGTCGAGCAGCACCGACGGCCAGCGCCACAGCGAAACCTTTTGGCGCGGCAACGGCGGCGCAAGGCGCGCCAGCACGCGGTTGACCGCGCCCTGATCGACCGGCGCGGCTTGCGTGATGCGCTTGAGCGCGCCGTCGAGAAAATCCGGGAATTCCTGATTTGTCATTCTGCTCAATCCTTATCGAACTTATCGGTCCCGCTGCCGAGGGCCTGCCGCAGATTCTGCTTCGCCCGCACCAGTAATGTTTCCACCGCCGACACCGTGGTGTCGAGAATTTCCGCCACCTGCGCGTTGCTCATGCCGTCACCGTAGGTGAGCACGATGGCCGCGCGCTGCCGCACCGGGAGTTCCGCCGTCGCCTTGGCGACCAGAAGGTCGCGTTCGCTTCGTTCGGCCTGCTCGGCGGCGTCAGGCGTCGGGTCGACGATGTCGCCTGCCGCTTCCAGTTCGACCCAGGGCGCGCGCCTTTTGCGGTCGAGGCAGAGGTTGACCACGATGCGTGTGAGCCAGGTTCGAAACAAGGCCAAAGGCTGCCAGCGCGGTGCATGAGTCCAGACCCGCAGCATGGCCTCCTGGACGGCGTCCTCGGCGTCGGCGGCATTGCCGAGAATGCGCCGGGCGAGGCCGAGCATGGCCGGGACATGGCGGCGCGTGAGCAGCCGATAGGCCGCTTGGTCGCCGCGGGCGACGCGGGCCATAAGCGCTTCGTCGCTGTCATCCATGTCGCGTGCGCAACCGCCATCGGGAAAACCGGTCCATTTTAGTGTCTGGCCTATTCAATGAACGGGGGGACAGCCAAAAACCTGTGCCGGCAGTGAACTGGGGAGAGTGGGGATAACCCCACTCTGGTTTCTTTAAGCTATTGATCTACCTTGGATTTGCAACCCTGGTCTGGCTGGCGAACTCCAAACCTTTAACCAAGCGGGTGACCGCCCGGCAATTCGGTACCGCAATCCCAAGCCGGTCGCCTTCGCGGACGATAAAACCGGTGAGTTCGTCGATTTCGGTCGGTGCGCCCCGGGCGATGTCCAGCGCCATCGAGCCGGCATGTTTGGAGAGCGGCACCTCGCCGGCGCGGATTTTCGCCACGAACTCCATAGGGGGAAAAGCGAAACGGCCGCCGAGCGCCTCAATGACCGTCATGCACTCGGCCGCCATGTCGTCGATCAAGGCGCGCATTTCGGGCACGTTATGGCGGGCGGCGTTGTCGCCCATCATCAGCGCGCCGAGCGGGTTCATCACGCAGTTGAAGACGAATTTCGACCACACCGCGCCCATCGGGTCGGCCACGATCTCGATCGTCATGCCGGCTTCATTGAGCGTCGCGCCGAGCGCGGCGATGTCCTGGACGCTGCCGCGCATCGGTCCGAGCCAGGTTTTGCCTTCAATAAGGTTCTCGACCACGCCGGGCTCGACATAGCGTCCGGCATTCATGGTGGCGCCGCGCGCCACGATCGCATCCGGCACATCGAGCAGCACCTCGGCATTGCCCATGCCGTTCTGCAAGGTGACGAGCACCGGATTTCCGGTCAACACCGGGCGGAGCTGCGCGAGCACCGCGGCGGTGGCTTTCGATTTGATCAGAAAGAGAATGGCGTCGAAGCTCTTGCCGCGGAGGTCTTCGACGTCGCCGGTGATGGCGAACCGCGCGGTGCGTGGACTCTTGCCGATAACTTTCAAGCCGTCGCGCTTGATCGCCGCGACGTGTTCGGCATTGGCGTCGAGCGCGGTGACCTCGGTGACTTTCGCCAGCGCCGAGGCGAACAGCCCGCCGATGGCGCCGCAGCCGACGATGAGGATCCCCGCCATTAGCTACCGCGCACCAACGTCGCTCAACGCAAAGCCGGCAATGCGCTTGTAGTTATCCGACAGCGCGCGCAGTTCGTCCTGGCTGATGTACTTGTCGAGATTGTCGAACGGCTTGTCGCCGACCAGCTCCTCGACCTTGATGTTGATGAAATCCGGCGGCGTCGAGCGGTTGGTCTCGACCACCTTGGCGGCCGGCTGGGCACGGGCGTCCTCATAGGCCTTCAGTGCGTCGCGTGGATCGGGGCTCTTTTGCAGGCAATCGGCCAGAGTGCGGGCGTCGATCGCCGCCTGTGCCGCGCCGTTCGAGCCGCGCGGATACATCGGATGCGCCGCGTCGCCCGCGAGCGTCACGCGGCCGAAGGTCCATTTGGATATCGGGTCCTTGTCGACCATCGGATATTCCAGGATCTGATCGGCATCGCGGATCATCTGCGCCACGTCGAGCCAGTCGAAACGCCAGCTTTCGTAGATCGGGAAAAAGTCGGCGAGATCGCCGGGTTTGTTCCAGTCGTTCTGGACATCGGTGTCGCGCTTGATCTCGGCCATCCAGTTGATGAGCTGGTTGCCCTCGCCATCGACATTGTCGACGATCGGATAGATCACCATCTTGCCGGTGTTGATCGAGCCGACGCGCATGTAAGTGCGGCCGCCATTGATCGGCTTGCGTCGCGTCACGCCGCGCCAGGTATTGATGCCGGAGAAGGCGATTTTGTCGTCCGGATAGAACTGCCGCCGGATCGCCGAATTGACGCCCTCGCAATCGATCACCACGTCGGCGCGCACCGCGGCGCGCGACTCGCCGGTGCTGGAGCGCTTGAAGTGGACCGTGGCGCCGGCGTCGTCCTGCTCGACCGAGGTCGCTTCGCAATCGGTGACGACCGCGCCTTCGCCGAGGTTCTTCTTCACCGCGTCGTATAAAATGACGTGCAACTTGCCGCGATGAATGCCGACTTCCGGATACTGGTAGCCGGCGAACTTGCCGCGATCCTCGCGATAAATCAGTTGGCCGAAGCGGTTATAGAAGCAGCTCTCGCGGTTCTCGATGCCGGCGGCGAGCAGTTGCTCGCCCAGGCCCAGGCCTGAGAACTCGCGCATCGCATGCGGCAGCAGCGTGATGCCGACGCCGAGCGGCTTGATCTCGGGCGCGCGCTCGTAAACGCGGCAGTCGATGCCGCGCCTGTGCAGATTGAGCGCGAGCGACAATCCGCAAATTCCGCCGCCGACGATCGCCACTTTCATCATGCTTTCCTTGGGCTTCATCCGCCGGGCGAATGGACGAGATCGGTCCGTTCCTGTCAACGCCGGGAAACAGCGATCAGCCGGGCCGCCCGGACGCGCCCGGCGGCTTCTCCCGGCCGATCGGGCCGCCTTCAGGGAATCACGATACCGAGATAGCCGTATTATTGTCTTGAATGTGCCTTCATCCCGAGGCACTGAAAGGCTGGATATAGCGGCCTCGCGCACGTTTTTCATAGGATGCGTAATGATTCGTCCCCTCGGCTCTTCGCTGCTGGCGCTACCCGTGATTGCGATTTTGTCGGTTGGCGCAGCCGCCCAGACGCGTGACAGGGCGTCTGAGCGGTCCGACCCGATGCAGACCCTGATGGGATTGTTCCAGCAGGAAGCCCAGGCCCAGCCGCGCGATATCGAATCCGGCGGCCTGCCGCCGCCCGGCCTGACGGCGCCGGGTGGCGGTCAGACCGGCCATCAGTTCGGCAATGACCGCGGCCCGGTGCAGGTCGCGCCCCCGCTGACCGGCCCGCAGATGGAGGCGCTTCGCCCGCCCGCCAACATGGGCGCTGGCCCATCTTCCGCGCCGCCGCCCCTGCCGCAGACGTCTGTGATGACGCTGCCGCCGGATGATCAGCCGGAGCAGGGCCCGCCCAAGGAATTGCCCGCCAATCTGAAAAAGCAGCTGGTCGACTATTCGACCAAGGAACCGGCCGGCACCATCATCGTCGATACGCCGAACACCTATCTCTATCTGGTCCTCGGCAACGGCAAGGCGCTGCGCTACGGCATCGGTGTCGGTCGCGAAGGCTTCACCTGGGCCGGAACCGAGCGCGTGTCGCGCATGAAGGAATGGCCGGACTGGCATCCGCCGACCGAGATGATCGAGCGCCAGCCTTATCTGCCGCGCTTCATGGCAGGCGGAAACGGCAATCCGCTCGGCGCGCGTGCGCTCTATCTCGGCAAGACTTTGTACCGCATCCACGGCACCAACCAGCCCTCGACCATCGGGCAGACCGTGTCGTCGGGCTGTATCCGCCTGCTGAACGAGGACATCGAAGACCTGTTCAGCCGCGTCCAGGTCGGCAGCCGCGTCGTGGTGATGCCCGCCAAGGCGCCAGATGCGGTGGCCAATGCCGGCCCGCCGCCGCCGGCCAATCCGATGGCGCCGCCGTCCGCCGCCGGCTCGTCCGCTCCGACCAACATCGCACCGATCCCTCAGCAGGGCGGCATCACCGGTTCGTCGCTCCCGCCGGCGCGCTAAAAGTCCATCCATTGCTGGAAAAGCCCGCCGGCCTCTGGCCGGCGGGCTTTTTTGCGTGCGTAAACCTATTTATCACATTGTGAGAATTAGGCGTTTCGCTTTTGACGGCCCGGCAGGGACGTGGTTTCCAGAACGGACCGAATAAGGCTCTCCTGGGAGGACATCATGTCCGCTGTCGCAATGTCTGCTGTCGCCGCCGCCGCCTATCTGCACCATATGGAGTTGACCAGCGCCGACCCGGCGCGGCTCGCCGAATTCTATGATCGCGTCATGCAGATGCGCGCCGAGAAACTCGGCGCCGACCGGTGGATCTGCCGCGGCGCCGACCGCACGCTGCTGGTCTCGAAAGGCCGCGACAAGGCATTGGGCTTTGCCGCGTTCGCCTGCCGCGACGCCGAGGCGCTGGACGGCCTGCGGCTTTATGTCGAAGGCCACAAGGGCGTGATCGAGAAGTCGCCATCGCCGCTGTTCGATGACCGCGCCTTCGCCGCGCGCGATCCGGAAGGCAACGCTATCGTTTTCGGTCTGGCGAAAACGCCGGCCGGCGAGTCGTCGCGCGACATTCGCGGGCCGCTACAGCACATCACCTTCGGCAGCACCGATCTGGTGCCAATGGAAAAGTTCTACGCCGAAACGCTCGGCATGGCGCTGACGGACCGGGTGAAAGACGCCAATGGCCGCATGACCACCTGCTTCGTGCGCTCGACGCATGAGCATCACACCGTCGGCATGTTCCTGAAGCCCGAGGCCGGGCTCGATCATCACAGCTATGAAGCGGGCGAGTGGACGACGATCCGCGATTGGGGCGATCATCTCGGCCAACTGCACGAGCCGATCGTCTGGGGTCCGGGCCGCCATGGTCCGGGCAACAACTTGTTCATTTTCATCAAGGACCCGGACGGCAACATGGTCGAGATTTCCGCCGAGATCGAATATGTCCGTGACCGGCCGGTGAAAGAATGGAAGCATGAGCCTTACACGCTGAATTCGTGGGGTCCGGCGATCATGCGTATCTGACGGCGATGAAGGACGACGGCGAAGAGCACGGCGAGAGCGCCCGGCGCGGGCCGACCAGCGCCGACAAGGTCCTCGCTGTGCTCTCGCTGTTCTCCGCCGAGCGGCCAGTCTGGTCGCCGGAGGGCGCGGCGCGGCGCCTGCGTGTCTCGCTCGCCACCGGCTACCGTTACTTCAACACCCTCGTCGCTGCCGGCATGCTCGAGAAACTTCACCGGAATCGGTATGTGCTCGGCCCGGCCATCGTCGAACTCGACCGCAAGGTGCGCGCCGCCGATCCTGTGCTAAAGCTGGCGCAGCCGGTGATGGAGCGACTGCTGCGCCGCCTGCGCGAACCGGCGGCTATCTTGTTGTGCCGCTACTATCGGCAAAAGGTGATGTGCATTCATCAGGAAACCAATCGCAGCGGCGAACCTGTCAGTTCCTATGAGCGCGGCACCTTGCAGCCGATGTTTCGCGGCGCGACGTCGAAGGTGATCCTGGCGCATCTGCCGCCGCGCATCATTGTCAATCTGTGGCGCGATCATCGCCGCGAGATCGCCGCCACCGGCATGGGCCCCAGCTTCGAGGACTTCAAGGCGGCGCTTCGTGCTTTGCGCCGCGAGCCGGTCAATGTCGCCACAAGCGAAGTCGATGAAGGCCGCACCGGCATTGCCGCGCCGATCTTCGACGCCAACGGCCGCGTCAATGGCAGTCTCAGCATCGTGCTGCTGTCGCCGCCGGCCGGCACGCGCGCGGTGGCGCGGCTCGCCATTGCCGTGCAGGCGGCGGCGCGCGAAATCGAGCGCAGTCGTGGCGTGACGAGCGATAAAGGATCGAAGAAATGACGGCCCCGTCCCGCACCCATTATCCCATCATCGTCGTCGGCGCCGGTCCGGCCGGATTGACCCTCACCAATCTGCTCGGCGTCTACGGCGTCGAGACCTTGCTGCTCGAGCGCAATGCCGCGACCGTGCATGAGCCGCGCGCGGTCTCGATCGACGACGAGAGCCTGCGCACCATGCAGGCGGCCGGTGTGGTCGACGAAGTGATGGCGCAGACCGTGACCGGCTACGGGTCGCATTATTTCTCCGCACGCGGCCGCTGCTTCGCCAAGGTGCAGCCGACCGAGCAGCCTTTCGGCTTTCCACGCCGCAACGCCTTCCGCCAGCCGATCCTGGAGCGGCAGTTGCGCGAGGCGCTGTCCCGCTTCGCGCATGTTACGGCGAAGTTTCAGCATGAACTAAAATCATTCTCTCAGAGTGCGCAGAGCGTCACTTTGCAGGTGACCGATGCCGAAGGTGGCGTACACGCGCTGACTTGCGATTATCTGATTGCCTGCGACGGCGCCTCGAGCCCGGTGCGCCGCCAGCTCGGCATCAAGATGGCCGGCTCCACTTTCAGCGAGCGCTGGCTGATCCTCGACCTGGAAAAGTCGCCGAGCGGCTCACCGCACACCAAGGTGTTTTCCAATCCGGCGCGGCCGTGCATCGCGCTGCCGGGTCCGAACCTGACGCGCCGTTACGAATTCATGCTGCACCCGCACGAGCGCGACGAGGACATATTGGCGCCCGAGATGGTGCAGCATTTGATGGATACGCACGAGGCCGCGCCGCAGAGCGTGCTGGTGCGCAAGGTGGTCTATACGTTCCACGCCCGCATTGCCGACCGCTGGAAGGATGGCCGTGTGCTGCTCGCCGGCGACGCCGCGCATCTGACGCCGCCCTTCGCCGGACAGGGCATGAATGCCGGCCTGCGCGACGCCACCAATCTCTCCTGGAAGCTTGCCGCTGTTACCCAAGGCCGGCTCGGCCCCGGCCTGCTCGACAGTTACGAGCGCGAACGCCGCGACCATGCGTGGGCAATGATCCAATTCGCGCTCAACATGGGTCGTGTCATCGCGCCGCGCAATGCGCCGATGGCCTTCGCGATCCAAACTCTGTTCCGCGTGCTCGATCTTTTCCCGGCGGCGCGCGATTACGTCGCGCAGATGAAGTTCAAGCCGCCGCCGCGCTTCGCCGAAGGCTTTATCGTGCCGGACGGCGCCGGGCATAGGCACACTCTGGTCGGCCGGCTTTATCCGCAGCCGCGCGTGCGGGCCGGCGGCGCGGAGGTCTTGTTGGACAGCGTTCTCGGCGATGGCTTTGCAATCTTGGTGCGCTCGCCACGGCCCGATGCGGTGTTGACGCTGTTGCGCGCAGCGCCGTGGGATAAACTCGGCGCGCGAATCGTCGTGCTCGGCCGCGACGCGACCGAGTTGGGCCCCGCCAACCCGCGTCTGGCGCGGTACACCGATCACGTCATCCTGCTGCGCCCGGACCGCTATGTCGCGGCGTGCGTGAAGGTGGATGAATTGGTGGAGGGTGGGAAAGCAATTGCAGCGCTCATTCGTCAGACCCAAACTCCGTTCGTTCCCGGGTAAGCGGGAATCCAGAGTCACAAGCGAAGGCTTTTGCTGAAGCCCCTGGGTCCCCGCTTTCGCGGGGACGAACGGAAAATTACTCCGCCGCGGCCTGCTTGCCGATCGCCTCGTTCACCCGTGGCATCACCTGTTCCGCCAGCAACGTCATCGACCTTTTGGCCAGCGCAGGATCGACCCAGTCGAGCCCGGCATAGACCAGTTCGCCGAAGTCTCCGGTCTCCTCGCGCAGCGCCAGGATCGCATCGACCACCTTGTTGACGGTGCCGCCGATGACGCAGTGATCCATGACGAAGTCGTGGGTAATCTCCTCGTCCGGCTGCTCCTTGTGGCTCTTGAACACATAGAGGCGGTTGCTGCGCTTCATCTTGGCCAGCATCTGCTGAAAATAGAAACGATATGGGCTGTTGCTGTCCTCGCGGCCGTAACGCTGCGCGGTCGCCTCGTCGTCGGCGACGAAAATGGTGCGGGCGATGCGCCAGTCTTTCACGTCGGCCTTCTGCCCGACCTCGGCCTTGCCCTTGGCGAAATTCGACCAGTGCGATTTGAGATGCTTGGCCAGCAGGAAATTCGCCGACAGCGGATGGAAGTTGCGCTTGCCCATCAGCACGCAGCCGGGCGAGAACGGCGCCACCACGGTGCCGACGATTTCCGGCCGCGGCTTCTGGAACGGCTTGCCGAAAATGCCGACGCCGAGATGCAGCGCCGCATTGCGATTGATCGCGACCTTGAAGCGGTTGTTGGGCAGGTCGATGTCGTAGGGCGGCTCGCGCTCCCACATCGCCAGGATGACGTCGATGGCTTCGGCGAAGATCTTGTTGCGGTCCTCGTCGAGCAGGCCGAGCGCCTCGGCGTCGGAGGACAAGGCGCCGGGACTGATGCCGAAGATGAAGCGGCCTTGCGCCAGATGATCGAACATCGCCGCGTTCTGCGCCACCAGAACGGGGTGCATCTGCGACAGGTTGGTGGTGCCGGTGCCGAGCTTGATGGTTTTAGTGTCGCTGATGAGCGTCGCCAGAAACAGCATGCTGTTGGTGACGTTCTCGCAGGCATCGGTCAGATGCTCGCCGACGAAAGCGTCGTGAAAGCCGAGTTTGTCGGCGAGGATGATCGCCTCGCGGTCCTCGCGCAACGTCTGCGACCAGTCCCGCCCCAACGGGTGCACCGGCATCGTGAAGTAGCCCAGCCGCATTCCTTGTCTCCGTCGCACGACGTGTTTTGCGCGCAAGCTATCGCGGATCGGCCTTGTCGTTTCAACGGCAAAGTTTGATTTTGACGATAGGAAAAGCGGCGTGTTCCGCTTGTTAAGCGGCGACCCGTGCGAGGAAGCCCTCGATTTCGGCGCGCAGCTCGGCCGCCGCGGCTTCCATGGCCTGCGCGGCGGTCAGCACGCTTTCCGCGACATGCGCGGTCTCGGTCGCGGCGCCGGCGACTTCGCCCAGCGCGGACACCACCTGCCGGGTGCCGCCGGCGGCGCCGGCGACATTCTGCGAAATCTCACTGGTCGCCGCGCTCTGCTGCGCGACCGCGCCCGACACCGCGGTGGCGCAACTGTCGATCTCTGCCATGCGGCTGGCGATGCGGCCGATCGCGCCGACCGCGCCGGTGGTCGCGGTCTGCACCGCCGTGATCAGCGCCGCAATATCCTCGGTCGCCCGGGCGGTCTGCACCGCCAGCGATTTCACTTCCGCCGCCACGACGGCGAAGCCCTTGCCGGTGTCGCCGGCGCGCGCCGCTTCGATGGTGGCATTGAGCGCCAGCAGATTGGTCTGCCCGGCGATGTCACGAATGAGTTTGATGACGTCGCCGATCTTGCTGGCGGCGAGAGCCAGCGCGTCGATCTCGCTGTTGGTGCCCTGCGCTTCGCCGACGGCGACCTGCACGATCTCGGTGGTGGCGTTCAGCTGACGGCCGATCTCGCCGATCGAGGTCGCGAGTTCGTCGGCGGCGACGGCGGCGGTCTCGACATTGGCGCAGGCCTCGGTCGAAGCGGACACCGCGCCGGCGGCGTTCGACGAACTGCGGTCGGAGGTGGCGCGCAACGCCGCCGCGGTGGTGCGCATCGCCATCACCCCGGCGCTGGCCGCGTGCAGATGTTCCTCGACGCGCTGGCGGAACGCGGCGATGGCCTGCTCGATCATGGCGCGCCGGTCCTGCTGCTTCTGCATTGAGGCGCGTTCGATCTCGGCGTTGCGCCGCTCGGTGATGTCGTCGTGGCTGCCGACCCAACCCCCGCCGGCCACCCCTCTGTTGATGACGGCGATGGTGCGTCCGCCGGGGGATTGCACTTCGGCGCTCGTGGTCAGGCCCTTCGCCATGGCGTCGATCAGTTCGCGCCGGTAATCTTCCGGGTTGCGCAGGAAGGTGCCGTTGGCGGCGCGATAGGCGAGCATGTCGCCGATCGTCGTGCCGGGTGTCGCGATTTCCGGGCTGAGCCGGTAGATTTCGATATAGCGCTTGTTGCAGAACACCAGCCGTTCGTGCCGGTCGAACATGCAAAGACCTTGCGACATGTTGCCGAGCGCGGACTGCATGTGGCCGGTAAGGCGGCGCGCGCGGTAGACGACAAGCGCGGTCGACAGCACCATGGCGAACAGCGCGCACACGGCGGCGGCCGAGACCGTTTCGGCGGTGGCGCCGTCGGGTGTCGCAAAAAAGAACGCGGCGAAGCTCAATGCAAAGCCGGCGGCGCCGATAAGAGCGACCAGCGGCCAGTTGCGCGCGGTCGTTGCCGCGGTCTCCGTCTGGGTCATGTTTCCTCACCCGGTTCGCGGCAGCCTAGTCCTGGCGGGTTTTTTTGCAGTTAATTCCCGTGCTTAATTGGTTAAGCGGATGTTAACGGGCCTGTGCGCCGATAGCGCGGTTCGTCACCACCGTTCGGCCACGGTCGGCGGCCAGTTTGCGGCTCAATTCCCGATTCGGAGAAGTTCCTCATGATTTCGCTCCGCCTGAGCGCGCCGTTGCTCGCTATCGCCGCGCTCGCAGGCGTTCTTGCCGGTTGCGCCGGCACCGACAGTTATGTGCCGAAGGCGGAGCCGAGCATGTACCGCAGCCTGGCGCAGCCGGGCGCGCAGCTCGACGATGCCGCGGCGGCGTCGATGATTTCGGGCTACCGCGCCAATAGCGGCCTGCCGGCGGTGACGCTCGATCCGGAACTCACGCGGCTGGCGCAGGGGCAGGCCGAGGTCATGGCCAAGCGCGACAGGCTCGACCACGCCGCCGGCAAGCCGTTCCTCGGCAGGCTGCGGGCGTCGGGCTACGACGCCAAGACCGCGGCCGAGAATATCGGC
>JAUSBQ010000285.1 GCA_030651965.1 Pseudolabrys sp.
CTGCCGCGCATCCTTGAGGCCTTCGCATCGCGAAAACTGCCGGCCTCGACCAGCTTCAACGCGGGCGTGATCGATTCTTATCCGCAGGCCGCTATTGCGATGCGTGACGCCGGCTGGGAGTTCATCGGCCATGGCATGCACCAGAAGGCGATGAACCACGTGGACGGCGGCGAGGAGGCCCTGATCAAGGCCTGCATCGACAAGGTCAATGGTTTTACCGGCAGCAGGATGCGCGGCTGGCTGTCACCAGGACTGCGCGAGACACTGGACACCGCTGATATTCTGAAGCGCCTTGGCATGGATTACGTCTGCGACTGGGTTGTCGACGATCGGCCGTCGTGGATGCGCACCACAGCCGGGCCGCTGATCGCAATGCCCTATAATGTCGAGATCAATGACTCGATTATTTATGCCATTGAGCGTCACGCCACCAGCGAGATGGCGAGGCGACTCGAGTTCACGTTCCGTCGTTTCGAACGCGAATGCCGCGACAGCGCCATCGTGCTGGCGATTGGACTGCATCCTCACCTGATCTCGGTGCCGCATCGTATTCATGAACTGGAGCAGATGCTCGATCTGCTGACGGCTTCATCCGACGTCGGCTTCTTTACCGGCAGCGAACTGGCCGACTGGTACGTGGCGGCGGCCCCGACACCAAAGGTAATCTGACGTGGATATGAAATTGAAAGGCAAATCGGTTCTTGTGACCGGCGCATCGAAAGGCATCGGTCTGGCCTGTGCCGAGAGCTTCGCGCGAGAAGGCGCCAGGGTCATCATCACCGGGCGCGACGAGGGCCGGATATCAGCCGCCGCTGCACAGCTGAAGGGCGCTGTTGATGGCGCCGTTGTTTCGACATTCGCCGGCGATCTGGCTCTGACCGCCGACCGCGAGCGGCTGTTCGCCGCGCACCCGGACGTGGATATTCTTGTCAATAATGCGGGCGCCATCCCCGGCGGAAGCCTGTTCGACATCAAGCTCGACCGCTGGCTGGAGGTCTGGCAACTTAAGGTGTTCGGCTACATCCATCTGACCCAGCTTTATCTGGAGGCGATGAAGCAACGCGGCGAAGGCGTCATCGTCAACATTATCGGCATGGCGGGGCAGGAGCCGCGCTGGGACTATGTCTGCGGCGCCATGGGCAACGCCGCCTTGATTGCCATGACCCGCGCCGCCGGCGCCAAGAGCGTCGACTGGAATGTCCGCGTTTTCGGTATCAACCCGTCCGGGACTCGGACCGACCGTATAGAAACGCTGCTGCGCGCCAAGGCCAAGGCAAATTCGGGCGACTCGGAGAATTGGCAGGACGGTCTCACCGCGCTGCCTTTCGGCCGTCTCGCCGAGGCCTCCGAGATCGCAGATCTAGCCGTCATGCTGGCGTCGCCACGCGCCTCTTATCTCAGCGGCACGGTTTTGGATATCGACGGTGGCCAGAGCTACAAGGGTTGACCATGGCGAGCGAAGACAAACCAAGGTCGGCGGGACCGGCCGCCTCCGTTGTCGGCGATGTCTACAAGCACGTGCTCGGACGGACGGTCACGGCGACGGTGTCGAAGTTTGGCATGCGGGCTGGGGATTCCGGTTCGGCGGCTCGGGGTGGCGACGAAGGGTGAGGACCGGCGACGCCTTAGGTTAATGATGACACCGACGCAAAGCCCGTAGCGGACTTGTAAAGGCAGGCGGCGGCGGCTGGCGGATTGTCGGACTGTCGCCGTACTGAAAGCGTATTCTTGGCGATATACGCGCCTTAGCGACGTCTTTCCGAATGCATTTTGGTATGCTACGGAAAACGATCCGGCTGGCAGAAATGTCATAAATGATTGATATCAATAGACAATTTTCCATCGCTCCGATGATGGAGAGGGTGTTCTGAGCGGGAATATCTATTATTTTCTCTGGACTTAGCGAAAGTTCGCAGATCAGATGTTGTACTGCTCGGCGTACTCTTGGTAGGAATATCTGGCTGGCGCACAGTTTCTTTGATGGTCCGGGTGAAACCCAGCGGACTAAGATCCAAATTGAGCCGGGCCTTGCCGTTTGTGCCGGAAGCCCCCTGCGGCACCGAAGGGCTGCTGTCCGACTACGGTGCCGGTCGGCTTATCGTTGACGTAGAAATTGCCAGCAGCATGACGAAGTCCATCGGAGGCCCTGTTGATAGCGCTTCAATCTTTTGCAAGAATTGAGCCGGCAAGGCCACAGATGCTCATGCTGTCGATCTGCTCAATGGCAGAAGCAAGATCCTTTTCCCCGTAGAGCACGACCGCGGCGACGGGTTCAAATAGCTCCTCGAACAGGAGCGGTGAAGCCAAAATGCCGCCCCGGCTCTTGCGGCGGAAGGTCCCTGGTTATCAATTGTGGGCGGCCTTTTTTTGGAGAGCTGCTTAGATCGGTAGGCCGAGCGGGCAAAGCAGGTGCTTTCCCGTAGGCCTTTGCCCGCCTCACTTCGCTTCTACGCTGAGATCAACCAAAGTCCGCCTGTGATCAGCACGAGTATAACCGCGCTTGTGCCTAAGACGGTCGTGATGTGGCGCCATCCAAGATTGACGATGGCTTTAATTGAAGTCTCAATTCCAAGTGCGCTGATGGCTATCAGCAGACCCCATGTCGACATTTCGACCAGAATGTTTTTGCCGACCGCGTAGCCCGGCACTACGGAGGGGATCAGCGGGATGATGCTGTTGATTGCGCACAAAGCCAGGAAGACGATGGCAAACGTCGGCACAGGCACGCGCGGGCCACCATGCTGGCGACCGATGCGAGAAAAATACCAGCCGATACCGAGGACCACCGGCAGCAGCAGAAACACCCGAAATAATTTGACGATGACGGCCGTGTTTCCGGCGGCGTCCGATGTGGCATAACCCGCACCAACCACTTGGGCCACATCATGGATCGTGCCGCCAAGCATAACGCCGGTAGTTTGCTGGTCGAAGCCCAGTAAAATGCACAGCGGCGGATAGGCCAGCATTGCAAGCGTCGCAAGCGCGTTGATTGCAACAATAACGAAGGCAATATCGGCCTGCTTTCCTTGGTAGTTAGGCAACACGGTGGAGACCGCCAACGTGGCCGAGGCGCCGCACACCGCCGTGCCGACGCCAACGAGCGCGCCGAACGCTGGATCTTGTCCACTCACGCGCGCAAACAAAAAGCCCGAGGCTAGTGTTACGGCCATCGCAAGAATAATCAGAAAACCGGTTTGCAGGCCGAGCGCCGTGATGTCGCCGAAGCCGACTCGTAGGCCTAGGAGCGCGACCGACCAGCGCAGCACCGTCTTGACGCAGAAGGCCAAGCCGGGCCGCAAGGCGGGCCGTGTCGCAAGCGGGTTAAGTGCGATGCCGATGACAAGCGCGATGACCATGCTCGGGATGGGCAACACCACGGCAACATAAGGTGCCGCCAGATAGCCAGCGACGGCGACGAACGCAGCTATTGCTACGCCGGGCGCGTATGTCGATAGAACAGGAAGCCCCAACACCTGCGAACTTTCGGACATTCAATTTTCCTGACGCGCACGGGCCTTGGGTCGAGAGATAAAAGTGCTTATGAGGTCGGCGGCAACGGCTCTTGCGCCGATGCATGCTTCGCCGCGACCCACCCGCCGACGATGCATTCGGTCAGGTTGCCACCGCTCATGTAGAGGTAGCCAAACAGACTCCCGAGTTCGCCGACGGCATAGAGTCGGGGAATAGGAGCGCCGAATGGATCGAGCACTTGTTGGTGTTCATTGTGTCGCGGCCCGCCTTGCGTGTTGATGACGAGCGGGCGAACGCGGCCGACATAGAATGGCGGCTTTTCGATCGCGACCATCGTTTCCGGCTGACGGCTAAATTCGGAGTCATGGTGATTGCGCACGGCATCGTTCCAACGCACCAAGCTTTCCGTCAGTCGATTTTCGGGCACATCCATTATCGCGGCCAGATGAGCGATGTCGTCGGCGCGCTGGAAGATTCCGTTGGCAATCTCGGCGCTGTTGTTGTCGCTCCAGGCGTAACGCGGGTGATGGTCGTTGTGCACGACGCGGCCGAGCGGATACATGGTCCGGCCCACTTCGTCGAACACCATGAAGGCCGGGTTGCGTGGAAAACGCTGTGTTTTAGCGTCGAAGGCATCGAATGGACGCACGCCGGTGTCGCCTGGATAAGGCGGGTACTCGTCCATGAAGCGCTGTCCCGTCTGGTCAAGCAGAATCCATGCGACGCGTGCCAGCGACTTCTCTGACGCCTTGTTCGGGCCGGAACCAATACCGAGATCCGATACATAGTCAGCTCTGCCCGGCGTCCACATCGGTACGGCCTTGAGATACAGGCCAAACGGATAAGCGGGGTCGGGGTGCTGAATTCCATAAGGCCCGTGGTAGTGCCACATGTGCCAGAGGTCGGCGCCAACTGCCTGGGCCATGCGAATGCCGTCGCCGGTGTTACCGCGAAACGATCCGGTGAGCACTTCGCCGACCTGAAAATATTGCCGCTGCATTTCCGCGTCGGCTTCGAAGCCGCCGCAGGCCAGGATCACAGCTTTGCGCGTTTTAATGGTGACCGTCCGGCCCTTATGCAGCACGGTCAATCCGGTCACGCGGCCGTCTTCGACGATCAGCCGCTGTGCCGGCGCCTCGTACATTACCTTGATGTCGCGCGCCTGGACATTGTCTTCCAGCACCTTAAACAAGCGGGTGCCATTTTTTACGGGCTGCATGGCGTGATAGCCCGGCAAGCCTTCCAAAGCAGGAACAGCTTCAATTTCGCAGTAAGCGAGCGACTCGTAGCCGGGCAAAGGATAGTTGCCGAGTGCCGGTGTTACACGCACCGTCGCGCTGCTGCGATCCGCCAGCCGACGCATGTAGTCCGGTACGGCGGCCATGCCATCGGCGAGCACGCGCAGTAAGGTCGAGGGCGTGCGACCGCCACAGGTCGCTTCAAGATAGTCCAGCGCGGCCGCGGGGTCGTCCGAGACGCGAATGCCACCGGCGGACGCAATCGACAATCCTCCGGGAAATGCCATCTTTTCGATCAGCACAACGCGCGCACCGGCGTCAGCCGCTTCGATTGCCGCGACGGCGCCCGCGGCGCCGAAGCCGACAACGACGACATCGGTATCTATGTCCCCGGCAGCGGGACCGGTTAAAGTGTTCACAGCTGTGGCCTTTGCATTCGTGCTTTACGGATCGATGCGATGTTTGAACCCGGGCGTGCGATTGCCGGAAGCGCGGGCGAGCGTTCCGAGAATGACAGCGCGGGTTTCAGCGGGATGGATGACGTCATCGATCAGCGCCATCTCGGCGGCGAGATACGCGGAGGCTTGTGCTTCGGCCTGCGCCAGCAATTCGCGCCGCTTGGCGGCGGGATCTTCGGCGCTGGCGATCTCACGCGCATAGGTGAGTTCGACGCCAGCGGCGGGACCCATCACGTCGAACTGCGCCGTAGGCCACGCAACGATGGTATCGGGGCCCATCGCCTTGCCGCCCAGCGCGATATAGGCGAGACCAATCGCTTTGCGCAGCACGATGGTGACTTTTGGCACGGTCGCGGCGAGGACGGTGTTGAGATAACGCGAGGCGAGCGACACCATGCGTTGCTCCTCGATGTCCGGTCCGACCATGAAACCCGGGCAGTCGACGTAGAACGCGAGCGGGATATGAAATGCATCGCAGATGTCTACGAATTTGCGCGCTTTCTGAATGGCTTTTTCATCCAGAGCACCAGCCATTTGCATCGGATTGTTGGCTACGATGCCGACCACCTCGCCATCGAAGCGGGCCCAGGCGGTAATCAGGTTCCGCCCATAGAGCGGCCGGTAATAGAAAAGTTCTCCGCCATCGACGATGAGCTTGAGCAACTCATCCATGTCATAGGCGCGGCGGTGGTTATCTGAAACCAGCGCCGCCAGACGCTCGGCGCCCTGAGCTTCGTCGATCGCCGCGGGACGCGGCGCCGTGCGTGGGGGGGATTCTTCGCAGCTTGACGGGAAGAAGGCGAGAAATCTGCGGATTGCATGCAACGCTTCGGTGTCGTTGTCTGCCAGATGATCGGCCTGGCCCGTTACCGCCGCGCTTTTTTCCGCTCCGCCGATGGCTTCAGCCGTAACCTCGCGCCCAATACCGACTTTGACGACCGCCGGCCCGGACATGCCGAGGAACCCGGTATCGCGGGTGATCGTGACGAAATCCGATTGCATCGCTGTAAACGACGGGCCGCCGAAACAGGCGCCCATCATGGCCGCGACCTGGGGCACGCGGCCGGACATTTGATAATGCTCGCGGAAACGATGGCCGAGATTTGCCGCGGTGGCGCCGTTGTTTTCCTGAAAGCGGCCTGCGCCAGCCTCCATCAGCGCGATAAATGGCCGCTTGTGCTTGAGTGCGAGTTCGCGCGCCCGCGATGTTTTTACTTCGGCGACTCGTCCTCGCGTGCCGGCGATGACGGTCGCGTCTTCGGCAGCGACATAGACCTGGCGGCCATCAATCGTGCCCCAGCCGACGATCAGGCCATCGGCCGGCGTCCGGTCACGCAATTTGGGGTGCTGGCTGCGGCCCAGCAGGCCGATTTCCCGGAAGGAATCTTTATCCAGCAGAATATCGAGCCGCTCTCGCGCGGTCAGTTTGCCGGCGGTGTGTATTTTTTCGATCGCCGCCCCGCCGCCCATCGCTTTGGCGCGGGCGCGGCGTGCCGCGAGATCCTTGAGCGTTTCCTGCTCCATCTCTGGTGCCCTTTCTTGTGGCGTCGCGCGGCTTCGCGTGACTTGCGGCGGCAGATTCAATGTCGCGGCAAACGCGCGCGCTATACTTTCGGAGTTCCCCAGAGTTCGTTTAGTTTTTTTTGGATGCAAACGAGCCGAAGAGGATCGCCATGTTGTGTTAAATGTATCCTAGCTGATAAAATCATTATATCAATATTGTACCCCTCGTGATTCACGGCGGGTTCGTTTCGGCGCAAGAGGAGTAGTGATCGGTATGGCAAGGCATGAGTTGGTTTCAAGCGTGACTGGGGTGGTGTTTGAACTGGGTGCCAAAGTGGGGGATATGGTCGCGCAGGGCGATCCGATCGTCGTCGTCGAATCGATGAAGATGGAAATTCCAATTGCTGCCTTAACCGGCGGGCGCATCGCGGCGATCATGGTCGAGGCTGGCCAGCCGGTCGACGAAGGCCAGGTCGTTGCAATCCTCGAGTCATAAAAGGCGCTTTCAAGCGCTCGCGAGATCGGCATTGGCAAGGTTGCGATAGTCGCCTTCGAAGTACAGCAAAGGCGTTCCATTTGATCGTCGCCGTACCGCGACGACCCGACCGACAATAATATTGTGGCTACCCACATCAAAAGAACTCGATATTTCGCAGTCAAAATTGATCATGGCGTCGTCAATGGCCGGTGAGCCGGTGACCAGGCTTCGCCAGCCGCACAGGTTGAAGCGGTCGGGTCCTTTGAGGGACAAAAAATTTCGGGCCAGCCCGAGCTGGTCGTTGGAGAGGACATTGACGCAGAAGGCGCCAGACTGAACCAGCGCGCCGTAGGTGCGGCTGCCGCGGTTGACGCAGGCAAGCAGGCTTGGCGGATCCGCGCTGACTGAGCAGACAGCGGTGGCGAGCATGCCGCCGGGGTGGCCGTCCTCTAGCGTCGATACAATGTTGACGGCCGCCGCCAGCCTTCGCATGCCCTGTTTAAATTCTTCTGCATTAACTTGGCCCAGGTGCGGCATAATGGCGTTTCCTTGCTGCTTCTTCTTTCGCCGAAGTGCGCATAACCACCTTGGCGGTCGGTTACCGTATCAATTATTGCCTTGAACGAGAGTAACGGTTACGACATAATGTATCAATATAAAAGGGTACACTTGGGGCCATTGATAACCTCAAAATTGGGCAGGGAGAAAGCGCCCCATGGATTTTCAGATTTCTGCGCGCCAGCGTGAGCTTATGGAAGCCGCGCAGGAGGCCTTTGCGCGCCGTCTCCGGCCGATGCTTGAAGACAGCACCGTCGAAGGCGTTCGCAAGATCAGGCGGGCGATGGCGGAGCAGGGGCTGCTCGGTCTCAATATGCCGGAGTCCTGCGGCGGCCTGGGCCTGCCGCTGCTCGATACGTTGCTGATCATTCGGACCCTGCAAACCTGCGCGCCCATTCTGGGCGGGCTGGCGCATCGCACATCGACGGGCGCCGTGGGCGCTATCGCTGAATACGGCACCGACGACCAGCGCCGGCGATTCGTCGAGCCGCTATGCCGCGGCGAACTCGGAATTTCCATTGCCATCACCGAACCTGAAGCCGGTTCCGCCGCCACGGCCATGAAGACAAAAGCGCGTATCGACGGCGATTCGGTCGTGCTCAACGGCCGCAAACAGTTCGTCAGCTTCGTCAATGTCAATGAATGCTCGCTGGTCTACTGCCGCTTTGGAAATAGCGGTAAAGCCAGCGACATCGGCGCCGTGATTGTCCCGCACGATGCGCCCGGATTCAGCCATTCGCGCGGCACGCTCAACATGGCTGATGAACTGCTGTTCGAACTCTACTTCGACGACTGTCGGGTGCCGCGCAGCAACGTGCTGCTCGACGGGAATGCCTTCGGCAAGCTCATCAGTGTCTACAATGCCGAACGCCTCGGCAGCGTCGCACGTATGCTCGGCTCGGCTCAGGCGTCCTATGAATTCGCGCTTGAATACGCGAAGGAGCGGCGTCAGTTCGGCCGCGATATTGCGGATTTCCAGGGCATTCAGTGGATGCTCGCCGATATGCGGGTCAAGCTTGATGCGGCTCAAATGCTGGTCTATCGCGCGGCCGCAAGCGCGCAACAAACCGGGCTGCCGGTGCCGCTCGAAACGTCGATTGCGAAAGTGTTTACCGCGAAGGCGGCAAAGGAAATCTGCGACGACGCCATCCAGATCTGCGGCGCCAATGGATACACGAAGGAATATCCGCTGGCGCACCGCTACGCCGAAGTGCGCGGCGGTTCGATCTATGGCGGCACGCTGCAGATTCATAAGAACATGATCGCGGCGGCAATTCTCGGTCGCGATAACAGTCAGTGGAAGAAATAGCAGCTAGAGGCTCATCTATGACAGTCGAAATCGATCGAGGATTGATTGGCTCGGTCAGTGCGCCTTACGTCGTCGAGGTGGAGAAAGGTGCGGTAGCGAAGTTCGCCGATGCGATCGGCGATCCCAATCCTGTCTTCCGTGACGCGGCCGCCGCCAATGCCTGCGGATTTTCCGGTATTATTGCGCCGCCGACATTTCCGGTGTCCTTCATCGCACCAGAAGAGCCTGCCTGGACGCGCGATCTCGATCGCCGCCGAATCCTCGCCGGCGAGCAGAGTTTCTTCTACCGGAGGCCTGTTCTCGTCGGAGACGTGCTCACCTGCCGCGTGACTTTCGTCGGCGTCGATGAGAAGCAGGGCCGTTCAGGGAAAATGCAACTGTTGACACAGGAGGTGCGGGGGGTCGATGCAGTTGGCGACGAAGTGTTCGTGCATCGCCGGGTCACGGTCTATCGCGCGATGGGACAGTCTGACTGATGGATTCCGTCGTACGCATGGATCCCGCGCCAATAACGCCGGCGCAGTTGGCGCAGTCACTGGCCGCGCCCGATGGCGCGTGGCCGAAGCGGCCTTGGGCGTTGCTGGATGTCCGCGAGGCAGGCGAATTTGCAGCCGGCCACATCCCCGGAGCGACATCACTGCCTCGTCGCATGCTGGAATTTCGAATCAGCGACCTGGTGCCCTGCCGGGACACATCCATCGTCATCTACGATGCCGGCAAATCGGCCGTTCAAGGCGGAGAAGATCGGCGCGCGGCATTGGCCGCCGCCACCTTGCGTCAGAATGGCTGGACGCGCATCTCGATTCTGATTGGCGGAATTTCCGCGTATCGCGCCCAGGGATGCGCATTGGCCGAAGGCGTCAACGTGCCGTGCAAGACCTTTGGCGAACGGATACTGCACGATGAGGGCGTGCCACAGATCGAACCGGACATGCTCGCCGCGCGCCTTGAAGCCGGCGAGCGCCTCGTCATTTGCGACGTTCGCTCCCCCGGCGAGTATGCCGGCGCCCATCTACCGGGCGCATACGGCACGCCGAGTTTCGATCTCTCTCTGCACTTGTTCGACCTTGAGCAATCGTATCAAGGCATTGTGGTCAATTGCGCCGGCCGAACCCGGTCGATCATCGGCGCGACGACGCTCAAACTGCTGGGTGCGCGAAACCTCTGGGCCCTCAAGAACGGCACCATGGGCTGGGAACTCTCTGGCCGTCAGCTCGAACGCAATGCGGCTCGGGCACCGGTTGCTCCGTCGGAGAAAAGTCGCGCCGCCGTGATAGCGCGGGCCGAAGCATTGGCATTATCCGTCGGTGTGCGGACGGCAACGCCTGACGATGTCGCCCATCTGATGGCGGACACCGCCAAAAGCGGCGCATATCTCCTGGACGTAAGACTCCTTGAAGAGTTTACCGCCGGTCACATTTCAGGGGCCATCTTTCTCGCGGGCGGACAAGCGGTGCAGCATGCGGACGAGTTCGTTGCCGTGGGAACATCGCCGGTATTGATCGTCGATGACGGTGATGCGCGCGCGTGGCTCACCGCGTACTGGTATCGTCGAATGGGATTCAGCGACGTTCGTGTCCTCAACGGTGGCATGCCGGCGTGGCGCGAGTCGCGGCGTCCCTGGGAGATCGGGCGCGGCCGCCGCCCCGCGCTCGGGCTCGCTGCCGCGGAGGTGAAGTTAATCGATGCGCACTGTTTGCGGCGCGCGCTCGATAGCGGCAATCCACCGGTCGTTATTGACGTCGGGACCAGCCGCGATTTCGCGGCGGGCCATGTTCCAAATGCGCATTGGCTGCCGCGTGGCTGGCTGGAGGATCGTATCGAGTATTTGGCGGTTGCTGGCAATCCATGTGTCATAGCATCGCGCAATCAGGCGCAAGCCTTGCTCGCCGCCGCGACGTTGCGAGCGAAAGGCTACACGGACATAGCCGTGCTCGAAGGCGGTGTGGACGGATGGCAGGCCGCTGGTCTCGATATGGCGGCGGGCTTGCCGTCTGGGGAAATCGCAAATGACATTGTCGAGCCCCCGTACCAGCAAGGTCTCAAGTCGATGCAGCGTTACCTCGATTGGGAAGTTCGTCTGTTGTCGCCCGCGGGCTCAGACAGCGACAGAGTCTCGCCATGAGCGCTGGTCGCTTAGATGACCGTCTGGCGTGGCTGAGGGCGCTGGCCGGCGAGACGGGTCAATATCTCGATCCCCTTCGCCAGCACGTTCGATTTCTGAGCGGGGTTGACGGAAATGCGCACCGCGCGAGGCGGCACGCCGTCGCCGACCGTGAAGTTGTCGGCCGGTACGACCGACACACCCTCGCGCCGAGCGGCCTCACAAAAGTCGGCCGCTGTCCAGGGAGGCGGCAGATGCAGCCACTGGAAGAAGGCCGCCGGATGGCTGGACACTTTCCAGCCGGTAAGCAGGCTCAATGCAGTGGCATTGCGCTTTTCCAGTTCGACAAGATTGGCCCGCGCAATGGCGTCGGCGCTACCGTCGGCAATCATCAGCGATGCGATCTCGAGTGGAATTGGCGAGTTGGCCAGCGTCAACGCGTGCAGCGAATTGACGAGGCGTTCCCACAGCGCGGGCGGGCTGGCGACGTAGGCAACCCGCAGCGCCGGTGTCACGCTCTTGCCGAAGCTGCTGATGTAGATTGTGCGTTCGGGCGCGAAGTTCGCGATCGGCAGCGGGCGCTCCGTCATGCCGCTGATCGCAGCGTCATCTTCGATCAACGTCAGGTCGAGGCGCCGGGCCACGTCGGCGATGCGCCGCCGTCGCGCTTCGGACATTGTCGCTGTGGTCGGATTATGCACGGTCGGCTGCAAGTAGACGCAACGTGCGCCGGTCGCCGCCACCGCTTCTTCGAGAGCGTCGGGAATAACGCCTTCGTCGTCGATCGCAACAGGGCTGAGTTGACGATCGAGCAGCGCGCCGATGGAGTTCACGCCGGAATAGGTCAATTGCTCGGCGAGCAATATTTCTCCCGGGTCGACGAGTGTACTAACAGCCATAAGCAGCGCTTGCTGGCCGCCGCCGCAGGCGATTACTCGTTCGGGCGGCACCTGCAATCCAGTGCGGCGAATCCACGTGGCGCCGGCCGTGCGATGAGACAGCAGGCCTTCTGCCGGAGGATATTTGTGAAATGGCATCAGGATGGCGCGCGCGGTGACTTGCGACAGCGCGTGGGTCAATTGTTCCGACAGGTCGAAGACCGGCGAACGATAACACGCGAAGTCGATGGTGCCGGGCAGGCGCTCCGGAAGGAAGTTCGGCATTGCCTCGCCGGTGCTGCAGACGAACGTGCCGCGGCCGACCTCGCCGGAGACGAGCTGACGCTTCTTCATGATACTATAGGCGCGGCCGACGGTTCCGACCGTCACGCCAAGATACTCGGCCAGGTCGCGTTGCGGCGGAAGCTGGGAGCCCGGGGACAGGTGCCCGCTGTCGATCGCTTCGGCAATGGCACCTGCCAATGCCAAATAGCGCGGGCCATCAACCTTCGAAATATCGGGCTTCCACATCTCGTTCATCGGCATAGTCCTTGGATCAGAAATGTAGCGCATCTGATCGCTACATTGAAGCCTATTTGCTCGGCCTGTCAAAGCAGTGGGGCAGGCGCCATTTGGGGCAGAAAACCGCCTGTTGCGGCTAAAAAGCCCCCATTTTTCAGGCCTCCAGAGGCTCCTGGCGCGACGCGTACAATTGCGAATGCGGCGGCTTTGGGTGTCGCAAACAATAGATGTGCGCGCTGACTCGCGGCCAAATGTACTGCAGGAGAACAAGATGACCAATCCGTTTGTTGGCCTACCTTACGCACAGGCCCTGAGCCAGCTCGCTGAAGCCCACGGATCTCGTGACGCACTGATTTTCCGTGACCAGCGCTACAGTTTCCGGGACCTCAAGACGCAGGCTGATGCTGCGTCCACACGCTTCGCTGCGCTTGGGCTACGGCCTGGCGATAAGATCGCAATTCTCATGCCCAACCGGCCCGAATTCATCTGGTGTTGGCTTGGGGCAGCTCAAATGGGCCTTGTCGTCGTGATGCTCAACACACGGCTGCGCCGCGACGAGGTTGCCTATCAACTTGCACAATCGGACAGCAAAGCGGTGGTCGTTGCCGGCGGCCCGGACGGTCCTGCCTTTCTCGAAGCCCTTTCCGAGTTAGCCCCGGCGCTGATTACCGGGACACCCGGTGCGCTGGCCAGTGAGGCCCTACCTGAGTTGAATTTCATTATCGCCACCGAGAACCCCGATGTCCCTTACGCCGGCGTGACGGTGTGGAGCCAGATCGAAACCAAGAATCGCCCGCTGCCGCCGATGGCAAGCGATCCCAATCAGCCGGCACTCATCGCCTATAGTTCTGGTACGACGGCGTTGCCGAAAGGCGCGATGATAACGCACTGCGTGTGGCGCAAAGGCTGGGACATCGGCACCCCGATCGATCTTACCGAGAATGATTGCCTCTATATGGCAATTCCGATGTTCGGCTCGATGGCGACGATGAACGGCACATGCCCGTTTTGGGTGCGCGGTGCAAAGGTCGTGCTTGGCGAGCAGTTCGACGCAGGCCACTGCCTTGAAGCGATTGAGCGTGAACGGGTGACAAGTATGCACGTATTGCCGCCAATGGTTCCCCAGATCATCAAGCATCCAGATTTTGCGCGGTGGGATCGCTCTTCGTTGCGCATGGGCAACGTACTCAGTCTCGATCCTGATGTGCTGAGCGCCGTCGAAGACGTTATCGGATTTTCCGGCACTATTACCGGTTACGGCATGACCGAAACGACGACGGTGGTCACCCGCAATCGGTGGGACGATCCGCGCGCGGTGCGTCATGGCACGCAAGGCCGGCCGCTGCCGGATATTGAGGTTAAGCTTGTCGACCCGAAAACGCTCGAGACGGTGCCGATCGGGGAGCCGGGTGAAATCTGGGTGCGTGGCTATTGCGTCATGCTTGGCTACTACAAGAAGCCTGACGAAACGGCGCGTGCAATTACGCCAGATGGGTGGCTGCGCACCGGGGACCTTTGTCGGCAGGATGAGAATGGGCGCATCGCCCTGGTCGGCCGGCTCGGCGACGCCTATAAATCGCGCGGGTTCAATGTTGCGCCCGCCGAGATTGAATATGTGCTGCAAAAGCATCCGGCGGTGGAGACGTGCGCGATCGTCGGTGTTCCGGATTCAGGCCAAGGCGAAATTGGCGTCGCCTTCATTGTGTGCAAGCCGGGCGAGCAGGCAACGGAGGCGGATATCCTCGGGTATCTGAAGCCGAAGATTGCCGGCTACAAAATGCCGGGGCAGGTCTTTTTTACCGACGCCCTGCCGCTCACCTCCGGCACCGGGAAAGTTCAGAAATTCAAGCTGCGCGAAGAAGCCGTGCGCCGTCGCCGCGAAGCGCCGCAACCGGCGCGTGAGGAAACAGTGCATGTCGATCGTTCTCGTTGATACACCTGCCGCCGGCGTCGGTCGCGTCGCCATGAACCGCGCCGACAAGCGCAATGCGCTGTCGGCGGAATTGCGCGAGGCGCTGCTTAGTACGTTGCTCACGCTGACTGAAGACAAGTCGGTGCGTGCGATCGTTGTTACCGGAAACGGCGGCAATTTTTGCGCCGGCGGCGATCTTGCCAGCCTTACCGATATTTCGAGCGCTGCCGGCCGGCAGCGCATTCAGCGCGGTCATGAGGTCGTGCGTCTCATGATCAACTGCGACAAGCCAATCGTCTGCGCGGTCGAAGGCTTCGCAATGGGCGCCGGCGCCGGTCTGGCGATGGCGGCGGATACCGTCGTTGTCGATGGCAATTCGATCATTGGATTTCCCTTTCTTAAGGTGGGTTTGGGGCCCGACTTTGGCGTGAGCTACCTGTTGCCGCGGCGGGTCGGTCTTGCCAAGGCGCGTCAGTTGGTCATGCGCGCTATTGATACGCGGGGCGCCGACCTGGTCGCAGCGTCTCTTGCCGACGAACTGGTCCCTGACGGCGAGGTTCAGGCGCGCGCGGTCGCCATTGCAGCACGCTATGCAACTCTGCCCCGGCTGGCGCTGGCATTGAGCAAGCGCCAACTCAGCATGTATCCACAAAGTTTCGAGGCAACATGCGAATTCGAGGCCGGTAACCAGGCTCTGTGCTTCGGTAGCCAGGATTTCTCCGAAGGGGTGAACGCGTTTCGCGAAAAGCGGCCGCCGCGGTTCTGAACGAGTTTGGCAGGGCGCTGCAACGGGAGCCCCAGAGAAATGCTCCGATATGGCGCACCAATTTTTGCCTATTGTTCATTTTTGATGGTGACAATATCGTCAGACCGTGTTCATACTGCGCTCGATTGTTCTAAGGCGTGGCGCTGCGGACGGAGTTCACACCCCGGTCATCGGCAGCCTTGCTTCGAAAGGGGGAGTGAATGACGACCAGGCGCTTCGCCGACCGGCGGGCTCTTATTACCGGCGCCGCCAGGGGTATCGGACGAGCCACCGCCGCCCGCTTTGCCGAAGACGGCGGAAGCGTTGCCGTGATCGATCTCGATCTTGCTGCCGCTCAGGAAGCCGCCAAAGCGATAGCCAGCGAATTCAAGACAGTCGCAATTGGTTTTGCTTGCGACGTCACCAAGAAGGATCACGTCGAGGAAACGGTCGCCGACGCAGCGACGAAGCTCGGCGGCATCGATATTCTGGTCAACAATGCCGGCGTCACACGCGACAATCTAGTCCACAAGATGGACGATGACGACTGGGATATGGTGATGGCCGTGCATTTGCGCGGCGCCTTCCTTTGCACCCGTGCGGCGCAGCGTTACATGGTGGCGCAAAAGTACGGAAAGATAGTCAACCTCTCATCGACTTCGGCCTTGGGCAATCGTGGCCAGCTCAATTATTCGACCGCCAAGGCCGGCCTGCAGGGCTTCACGCGTTCGCTTGCGCTTGAGCTCGGTCGCTTCAACATCAACGTCAATGCCGTGGCGCCCGGCTTCATCGACACCGAGATGACGCAGCAAACCGCCCGCCGCCTTGGCCATGACCCCGAAGAATATCGCCAGATGCGCGCCAAAAACATCGCCATCGGCCGTGTCGGCGTGCCACGGGACGTCGCCAATCTCATTGCTTTCCTGTGTAGCGACGAGGCCAGCTTCGTCAACGGTCAGGTTATTTACGCCAGCGGTGGGCCTGAAACGCGCCGTTAAGCAAGACCAGCCTGCCCAATAAACGACAATCGAAAAAATCCTGGAGGAATCGATGCTCAATCCTGCCGACGCCCTGCAACGCGCTGACATCAAGGAACTCGGAGAGATCGCCATCGAGTCGTTCCGTCCGCGCGGCTCGAAATATGATGTGAACGCCGAAATGCCGCGGGAGAACATCGTAGAGCTTTTCGAGCGCGGTTGGCTAACCACGACGTTGCCGAAGTCGATCGGCGGCAAGGGCAGCAACCTCGATTCCGACGATCCTGCAACCTATCTCCAGGCGTTGCGTGTCATCGCGCGCGGCTGCAGTTCAACGGCGCATTGCTATCAGGTGCAGAATCACACCGCATGGGCGGTGTACGACCTCGGTACCGATGAGCAGCGTGAACGCTTCGTCAAGCCGATGTTCAAAAAGCCCCAGCTTAGCGGCTTTGTCGGCTCGGAAGCCAAACGCAAGCATATGTACATGATGAACACGTCCTTGAAAAAGGTGGACGGCGGTTACATCGTGAACGGCGAGAAAAACTACGCGACCAATGGCCCGATGATGAGCTTTGCCATCATCTTCGCCGCCATCGAGGGCGTGGATAACTACCTCGACAATCACCAGATGGTTATCGTCGAGCCCGATATGAAAGGCGTCACCATCGACAACAACTGGTACCGCCCCAACGGGATGCGGGCGGCGGCGAGCCCTGTTATTACGCTGGATAATGTTTTCATCCCCGACAGTCACGTTCTCGGCAAACCAGGCGACTATCCGCGCGGTCGTTGGCAGGGAAAATTCCATCTCGGTTTCACGGCAAACTATCTTGGCACGACCGAAGGTATGTATGAGTGGTGCAAGCAGTATCTGATTGGACGAAACCGTGGACAATCCGAACTGCTCCAGTTGCGGATGGGCGAAATGAAGATCGCTCTCGATGCCGCTGCCGCGCTGTTCCACGACGCCATTCGTGCGTTTAAAACGAAGTCGATTGTCGAAGCCGAACTTCTGTCCATGAGCGCTAAATCGACGGCTGCGCACGTAGCCTTCGAGCTTTCTCATAAACTGATTCATGCCGTTGGTTCGACCGCGCTCTTTGATGAGTATCCTTTGAGCCGTTATCTACGCGACCTTGAAACCCACGTGCTGCATGCGGGCCACGATCGCACGGCTCAGATCATTGGTCAGTCCGAAATGGGTCAGGTCTTCGATTCGACGCTGCAACGCTGAGGCTTCGAGGGGGATTGCCGATGGCTGTCGTCGATGTGCGCCACTTCGAAGCTGTGAGCGAAGGCGAAACCTTCGTGCTCTTGAAGGGGCCTGTTACCACGCGGCAGTTGGTCATGTATGCGGGCGCATCGGGTGACTACAATCGCATTCATTACGACCATGCATTTGCATGTGAGGCAGGGCTTGGCGGCGTCATAGCTCACGGCATGCTTACCATGGGTTTCGCTGCGGAATGTCTAAGCGACTGGGCGGGCAAGGGCGCGTTTATCGAGCGGGTGCAGGGTCGGTTCCTGCATCCGGTGCGGCCGGGCGATGAAGTGCGGATCACGCTGACGGTCAACTCCAAGCAGGCAAAGAGGCAGGCGCTTTGCTGCGAGGTGGAGTTGTCGGGCGAGGTCTCCGACCGCGCCGTGTTCTCTGGTTCCGGCACCGTGGTGCTGCCCTCATGAAGGCAGCGCATGCCTTTCCAAAGACCTTGCCATGAGGCGTGTTCTCATCGCCAACCGCGGCGAAATAGCGTGCCGTATCATCCGGGCCTGCCGCTCGCTCGGATTGCATAGCATTGCGGTATATTCCGAGGCAGACACGCGTTCGATGCACGTCGAGCTTGCCGACGAGGCTGTGCTTCTCGGACCGGCGCCAGCGCGCCAGAGCTATCTCAATGTTGCTGCGGTTCTGGCTGCCGCTGCGACGTCACGGGCCGATGCCATTCATCCGGGATATGGCTTCTTGTCCGAAAACGTCGGCTTCGCTCGCTCCGTTAAGGAGGCTGATCTCATCTTCGTTGGCCCCGAGCCGGATGTCATCGCGGCGATGGGTGATAAGGGATTGGCTCGTGCAGCGGCGGAGCGCGCGGGCGTACCTGTTTTGCCTGGCTCGCCGCGTTTCGACGTGAACGATCGAATAGACTTGGATAAGTTTGCCGTCGTAACCGGCTTTCCCCTGCTGGTTAAAGCCGCGGGCGGCGGCGGCGGCATCGGTATGCGCCGTGTCGACCGTGTCGACCAGCTACAGGCCGTCGTCGCGGCCGCGCAGACACAGGCGTTGCGCGTGTTCGGCGGTGGTTCCCTTTATTTGGAGCGGATGGTGGCGAAGGCACGTCACGTCGAGGTTCAGGTGTTCGGGTTCGCCGATGGCCGTGTCGTCACTTTTCCCGAGCGCGATTGTTCGGTGCAGCGACGCTTTCAAAAGGTTGTCGAAGAAAGTCCAGCACCACTTCTGTCCGAAGAAATGCGACGCCTCATGCGGACAGCTGCCGGCCGGCTTGCTGAAAGTGTCGGGTATTGCGGCGCCGGAACAGTAGAATTTATCGTTGATACGGAAAGCGAACGGTTCTACTTCCTCGAAATGAATACGCGCATTCAGGTCGAGCACGCCGTAACCGAGATGGTGGCCGGAGTTGATCTTGTTGCGCTTCAGCTTCAACTCGCCGCTGGCGTCGATCTTGGTGAGGTCCTGACCGAAAGTCCCGTGGCGCGCGGTCACGCAATGGAGGCTCGTATATACGCAGAATCGCCGGAGCGCGGCTTTCTGCCAAGCCCCGGTCACCTAACAAATGTGTCGTTGCCTCCGGCGGATTCCGATCTCCGAATCGACACCGGGGTGCGCACCGGTGACGATATCACGCCGTATTACGACCCTATGATCGCAAAAATTATCGCTTGGGGTCCGGACCGAACGGCCGCGCGCGATCGTCTCCGGCGGGCACTGGCGGAAACGCGTGTCGAAGGCGTTCAAACCAACCTGGCGCTCCTTTTATGTGTGATCGAGCACAACCTCTTCCGCCACGGCGGCGTGACGACAAACTATATCGAGCTTTATGGAGACCAATTGATGTCGTTGAGCGCTCATCCGTTGGAACGAGCTTAGGGATGTCCGGTCCAATCCCGGACGTTAAATGCCGGTGCTGCACCGCCGTAACACGCCTTGGGCATTGTATGTCGACGTCTACCAACAAATGCGACAGCGACAGACACAATAATCCAACCATTATTGCCTCAATTCAAGAAAATTGTATTGCCGTACGATGAGCAACCGTTATATTCGGGGCAATAACAGCAAGGGGCAGACCAAGCCCGCAAGATCGACGGGGGGACAAAATGGTGACAACTCGACGCGTCCTCGACTTGATTGTGAATGCGCTGCTGCTGATCGGTGGCGTCTGCATTGTATTGATGATGTTCGTGGTCGTTGGCGACGCGTTCATGCGCGGCGTGTTCAATTCGACCTTCCCTGGCGCGGAAGAATTCACCTCCAACTACTTTATGATCGCCGTGACCTTTCTGCCGCTGGCTTACGTCCAGCGGATCAAGGGTCATGTCATCATCGAACTGTTCACATCAGGCCTGCCGCCGCGAGGCATTGCAGGGCTCGACGCCATCGTCGGTTTCGTTTGTGGCATCGGAGCCCTGATCTTCTGTTGGGCGGCCTCCGGCAAGGCCGCCGCGATGACGCGCGCCGGCGAACACGCCATCGGCACCATCTTGGTCACGGTATGGCCGACGCGGTGGATGCTCGCTCTCGGAGTCTTTGCTCTCGCCGTGGCGCTTCTCTTTCACGCCGTTGAAGATGCCCGGGTTGCGATAGGCCTCGATCCGCCGAACGATGACAACGAAGAAGCTGCGTAGCTCGCTGACCATACACCACTGGCCATCCGGAAATTCAAGGCAGTCACACGATGTCAAGCGTAGCGATCGGCCTAATTGCCATCATCATATTGCTGCTGATGCTCGCCGTTCGTGTGCCGATCGCTTTCGCACTATCCGCGGTATCGGTTGTGGGTATGATGATCATCCGCGGCCCCAACGCCGCGGTGAGCGTGCTGGCCGAGCAGCCTTACAGGTTCATTGCGCACTGGTCGATGTCGGCCATCCCGATGTTTCTCTTGATGGGGGCGGTCGCATACCACGCCGGTTTAACCAGCAGCCTCTATCGCGCCGCGCGCCTTTGGCTCAGCGCTTTGCCTGGCGGACTGGCGGTGGCCAGCACTGCCGCATGCGCTATGTTTGCCGCTGCCTCCGGTTCGAGCGTCGCGACTGCGTCAGCCATGGGAAAGATCGCGATCCCGGAGATGCTCCGCTATAAATACGATGCGGGTCTTGCCACCGGTTCAGTCGCCGCCGCGGGCACCCTCGGCTCGCTCATTCCGCCAAGCATTCTGATGGTGCTCTACGCCATCTTTGCCGAAGTTTCCGTCAGCCGCGCGCTGCTCGCGGGCGTTCTGCCCGGCATCCTCTCGGCAATTATGTTCATACTAATGATCACCATTCGCTGCAAGCTCAACCCATCGCTTGCGCCACGTGTCGACGAAGAAATCAGTTGGCGTCAGCGGCTCGATGTCTTGCGGGAAATCTGGCCACTGCCGGTGCTTATCTTCGCGGTGATCGGCAGCTTGTATATCGGTGTGTTCACGGCCACTGAAGCCGCGGCTGGCGGTGCGTTTATGACGCTTGTCGTTGCAGCCATGCGCGGCGCGCTAAACTGGACGGTCGTGAAGAACTCGATCAAAGAAGCTGTTTATGGTACGGCGACGATCCTGTTTATCGCACTTGGCGGCTTCTTGCTGTCGCGCTTCATGGCAGTGTCAGGGCTCCCGAATTATGTCGCGCATCTGGTCGACGGCCTGAATGTCAGTGGAATGGTCGTCGTCGTAGGCGCGTCCTTTGTCTATCTCATTCTTGGAATGTTTCTGGATTCAATCGGGATCATGTTGTTGACCTTGCCGATCATGCTTCCCGTGCTGGAAGCGGCGAAGCTTGATCTCGTCTGGTTCGGTGTTCTCGTCATAAAATATCTAGAGATTGGACTCATCACGCCGCCGGTCGGTCTCAACGTCTTCGTTATCAAAAGTGTCGTCGGCAAGGCTATTCCTCTTGAAGTCATCTTCAAGGGCGTGATGTGGTTCATCGCTACCGACATTGTTACGCTTGCAATTCTAATTGCGTTTCCGGAAATATCACTGTTTTTGCCGCGAATTATGAACTGAGTCGACGAGTCGTAAAACGTAAAACAACCAGGAGGAAAACATGAAGGTCAGAACATTAACGGCAGCAGGTGCGTTCGTTCTTGCATGCGGGATCGGCGCGGCGTATGCGGCCGATCCGGTCAAAATCATATACGCGAACTATCTCAATCCGAAGCACATTACTAACCCGGTACTCGTAAAGTACTTTCAAAATGTCGAGCGGGATTCAAAGAATACCTTGAAGTTTGAGTATCATTTCGGCAGCTCCTTGTTGTCCGGGAAGGACATTCCGGGCGGCGTTCGTGACGGCATCGCCGACGCCGGCTATTTTGTCGGGGCGTATATCCCGGCCGAGATGCCCGTCGACAATTATCTCGCCGAATTCAGCTTGCTTAACGACGAGCCGCTGGTAATGACTGGTGTGCTCAACGAACTTGAACTGTTTAACTGTCCGCAGTGCGTCGCCGAGTTCAAGAAGTTTAACACCAAGTTTCTGGCGACTTACGCGCTTACGCCCTATGTCTATCATTGCAAGACTGAGTTGAAGACGCTTGCCGATTTCAAGGGAAAGCGCGTGCGCGGTATCTCCGCATACGCCGACCTGGCGCGCGAATTGGGCGCGGTGCCGGTAAACGTGAGCCCCGACGCGGCATACGAAGCGCTTGACCGCGGTGTTATCGATTGCGCGCTGCATTCGGCCGCGGCCCAGAAAGCGCGTTCATATGGCGAGCGGGCGAAGTTCGTGATCCTCGATCCGCTCGGTGGGTTCCTCGGTGCGTCCTTGTTCAATCTCCGGATCGAAAAATGGAATGCGCTGACCGTCGAACAACGTAAGGCCATTGTCGACCACTTGCCGGAACTCGTCTCCGAATCGGTGTTCAACTACATCGAGGAAGACAAGGGGATTATCGAAGAGTACACGAAGAAGGGAACTAAGTTTTATAAAGCCGATCCTGCCTTCTCGAAGTTCGTCGAGAACTTTGCGGTTAAGTACACGGAAACTGCGGTGAAGAAAGGCGAGAAGGCCGGTATCAAAGACCCGCAGAAGATTGCCGACGAGTTGAAGCGGCTGGCTGTCAAATGGCGCGGTTTGCTCGAAAAGAACGGCAAGGATCAGAAAACATTCGCGCGTCTGCTGCGTGAAGAGATCTACAGCAAGGTCGACGTGAAGAATTAGAATCCGAATCGATGCC
>JAUSBQ010000288.1 GCA_030651965.1 Pseudolabrys sp.
CAGGCAAGGCTAATCTCAGGCAAGGCTATTTCTCAGGCAAGGCTACATCTAAAGCGCGTTTGGTTCGACCGGGTTTCGCGTTTTTTATCCGCGTCTCTCGCTTTGTCCGGCCGAACGAGATAGTTGGGAGCCCTACCGATTAGCCGATCGCGGTGGTTTGGTCGTTTTGACATTTACAAAAGTCTACAAGGGAGGGCGATGAGAATGAGCAAGAAGCAGAATTTCCTGACGGCACTCGCGGCCGCCGCGGTGACGGCCACGGTCGCGTTGGCCACGCCGGCGCAAGCGCAGGACACGATCAAGATCGGCTGGGCGATTTCCAAGACCGGACCGTTCGCGGCCGGCGCCGCCGTGACGACGCTGCCGAATTACCAGGTGTGGGTAAAGGACGTGAACGACGCCGGCGGCATCAATGTCGGCGGCAAGAAGATGAAGATCGAGGTCATCGAATACGATGACCGCAGCAATTCCGAAGAGATGATCAAGGCGGTCGAACGCCTCGGCACCCAGGACAAGGTCGACTTCATCCTGCCGCCATGGTCGACCGGCATGAACCTCGCCGCCGCGCCGATCTTCAACAAGCTCGGCTATCCGCATCTCGCCGTCACCGCCAACACCAACGCGGCCCCGCAGCTCGTGAAACGCTGGCCGAACCTGACGTTCTGGCTCGGTCTGCCGTCGGAGATCGTCGACGGCGTCGTCGAGACCTTCAGCAAGTTGCAGAAAGATGGCAAGATCGGCAAGAAGATCGCGATGATCGCGGTCGCCGATCAATTCGGCATCGAGCAGTCGACCGCCGCGCGCGCCGGGTTGACGAAGGCGGGCTTCGAACTCGTCTACGACAAGTCCTATCCGTTCGGCAGCCAGGACCTGCAGCCGGTGTTGAAGGACGCGCAGGCGGCCAATCCCGACGTGCTGCTGGCGTTCAGCTATCCGCCGGACACCTTCGCCATCACTGACACCATGAAGGTTCTGGCCTTCAATCCGAAGGCGTTGTTCCTCGGCGTCGGTACCGCGTTCCCCGGCTACAAAGGCAAGTTCCAGGCGAGCGCCGAAGGCGTCATGGGCATCGGCGGCTCCAACGCCGACCTGCCGGGCATCAAGTGGTACATCCAGCACCACAAGGAAGTGATGGGCCGTGAACCCGACCGTTGGGCGAGCCCGATCACCTATGCCAGCCTTCAGGTGCTGCAGCAGGCGATCGAGCGCGTCGGCAAGATCGATCGCGCCGCGGTGATCAAGGAGATCAACACCGGCTCGTTCGAGACCATCATCGGCACGGTGAAGCTCAAGGATAACCAGAACGTCAATATCTGGACCGTCGGTCAGTGGCAGGGCGCCAACTTCTACGGCGTCGCCCCGACCGCCAAGGCCGGCGCCAAGGCGCTGATCGAAAAGCCGAAGTGGTAGTGCACTAAAGAAAGTCGATTGACGGCGAAAGCTTCCTGCTCCCCTCCCCACACGCGCGCTTGCGCGTGGCGGGGAGGGGTCGGGGGTGGGGGGCTGAAGCTGTCGTCGTGAAACTGACGTAGAATTAAAGCGCCCCCCACCCCGGTTCACATCGCTTCCGCGCTGTGAACCGACCCTCCCCGCCGCTTCGCGGGGGGAGGGCAAGAAAGCGCGGAAGCGGCCTTAGATGACTCTCCTTCTCGACATTCTTCTCTCCGGGCTGGTGCTCGGCGGGATGTATGCGCTGACCGCGATGGGGCTGACGCTTCAGTACGGCATCGCGCGGATCATGAACCTGTCCTACGGCGAGTTTCTGATCGCCGCCGCCTTCGGCGCGCTGTTTCTGTTCACCGGCATGGCGGTCAATCCGATCCTTGGGCTTCTGCTGATCGTACCGGCGGCGTTTGCCTTGAACTGGATTCTGTATCGCGTCGTGCTGACGCCCCTGGTCAAGCGCGCCAAGAACCAGGGCATGCTGGAAGTCGACAGCATCCTTGGCACCTTCGGCGTCCTGTTCGTCATCCAGGGCGTGATGCAGGTCGTGTTCGGCGGCTCGTTGCAGAGCTACTCTTATCTGTCGGTGCCGGTCTATATTCTCGGCACGACTTTGGCGGCGAACCGCATCCTGGCGCTGCTGTTCGCGCTGGTCATCGGCGGCTTGCTCTATCTGCTGCTGACGCGCACGCGCTACGGCACCGCCTTGCGGGCGATCGCCGTCAACCCGGTCGCGGCGCAACTGTCCGGCATCGATATCGCCGCCGCGTCCGCGCTCGCCTTCGCCGCCGGCGGCGCCATCGTCGGCGCCGCCGGTGTGCTGGTCAGTATGTTTCTGACGTTTAGCGCCGCCATGGGCGTCGTCTTCACCATGAAGGCGCTGATCGTCGTCATCATGGGCGGCGTCGGCAACATGATGGGCGCGCTGGTCGCAGGACTGCTGCTCGGCATTGCCGAGACCGCGGTGGCCCGCCTGGTCGATCCGGGGCTGACCATCGCCGTGACTTACGCGCTGTTTCTCGCCGCGCTGCTGTGGCGGCCGACCGGCCTGTTCGGGAGGCCCGCGCGTTGACAATGTCCAGGGGACTTTACGCCGGCGCGATCGCCGTGGTGGTCGCTGTATTGGCGGCGGTGCCGCTGGTCGCCAGCGGCTATCATCTCGCGCTTGGCATCAGCCTGCTGTACTTCACGATCCTGGCGACCGCCTGGGCGATGTTTTCCGGACCGACGCATTACATCTCGCTCGCCACCGCGGCGTTCTTCGGCATCGGCGCCTATACCACGGCGGTGCTGCCCGATCTGCTGCCGATACCTTTGGTGCTGCTGGCCGCGGCCGTGGTCGGCGTGCTGATTGCGCTGGTGGTCGGCCTGTCGACGCTGCGGCTGTCCGGCATCTATTTCGTCATCTTCAGCTTCGGCCTGACCGAACTCATCCGCCAGTTGGTCACCTGGTACGAAGTTAACATCAACCGGTCAGTCGGCCGCTACATTTTCGCCGAGACCACGACCGAAGGCATCTACTGGCGCCTGCTGGCGCTGGCGGTCGCGGTGCTCGGCGTGTCGTGGCTGATCCGCCATTCGCGCCTCGGTCTCGCCGTGCGCGTCATCGGCCAGGACGAAACCGTGGCGCGCCACGTCGGCATCGACACGACGCGCGCCAAGCTCGCTTTGTTTGCGATCAGCGCCGCCTTCATGACGGTGACCGGCGCGATCATGGCGCCGCGCTGGACCTATATCGACCCGGCCATCGCCTTCAATCCGATGATCTCGTTCGAGGTCGTCATCATGGCTTTGTTCGGCGGCGCCAGCGCGCTGTTCGGCCCGCTGTTAGGCGCGGTGCCGCTGGTGCTGCTGTTCGAATTGCTGATCGGCAGCTTCCCAAATTATTTCAGCATTCTGCTCGGCCTCGTCTTCGTGCTCATCGTCTATGCGTTGCCGCAGGGCGTGACCGGCCTTGTCGAATCCCGGTTTCCGGCGATGCGGCGCGCGGCCTCCGTCACCGGCATGTCGGCGTGGGCCGAAAAGATTTTGGGCATTGTCTGGTCGCGGCCCGCCAGGCGCGAAGCGGCCGGTGATGCGCCGGTGCTGCAAGTCTCCGGCATCCGCAAGGCCTTCGGCGGTCTGGTCGCGGTGGACAATCTCAGTTTCGAGGTGCGGCGCGGCGAGATCCTGGGCCTGATCGGGCCGAACGGCTCCGGCAAGACCACGGCGCTCAATCTGATTTCCGGCGCGATCGCGCCCGACAGCGGCGACATCCGGCTGGAAGGCCGGCCGATCGCCAATTTGCCGGCGCACCGTATCGCCCAGCGCGGCGTCGCCCGCACGTTCCAACTGGTGCGGGTGCTGGGCGCCTCGACCTGTCTCGAGAATGTCATTGCCGGGCTGGCTTTTCATTCGGGGACTTCGTGGGGCGCGGACGCGGACAGACGGGCGCGTGAACTGCTCACCCGCGTCGGCCTTGGCGACAAGGCCGACATGCCCGCCGGGCAGTTCACCTATATCGACCAGAAGCGTCTGGAATTGGCGCGCGCGCTGGCGCTCGATCCGGACGTCCTGCTGCTCGACGAATGGCTGGCGGGGCTCAATCCGTCCGAGCTTCAGGTCGGCATAGCGCTGGTGAAAATGCTGCGCGATGAAGGACTTACCATTATCATCGTCGAGCACATGATGGATGCGATCCGCTCGCTGTGCGACCGCTGCGTCGTGATGAACACGGGCGCCAAAATCGCCGAGGGCCCCCCCGCCGCGGTGCTGGCCAATCCAGAAGTCATTCGTGCCTATCTCGGTGATGCCGATGATTGAGATTTCAAACATCTCCGCTTCTTACGGCAAGCACCTCGCGCTCGACGGCGTATCGCTCAAGGTCGGTAGCGGCGAACTCGTCGTCATCCTCGGCGCCAATGGCGCCGGCAAGACGACATTGCTGAAGGTGATCGGCGGACTGGTGCCGGCCCCTGGCGGCCGCATCACGATGGCGGGCAAGGAGATCACCGGCGTTCCCGCGCACGACATCGTCGAATCCGGTGTCGCTCTGGTGCCGGAAGGCCGCGGTATTTTCGGCGAGATGACCGTGCGGGAAAATCTGCTGCTCGGGGCGTTTCCTGCCCGCGCGCGCGAGGCCGAAGTTCGCAATCTCGCCATGGTGCTGTCGCTGTTTCCGCGCCTCAACGAGCGTCTGCGCCAGACCGTGCGCACGATGAGCGGCGGCGAACAGCAGATGGTGGCGATCGGCCGCGCCTTGATGTCGGCGCCGGATATCCTGCTGCTCGACGAGCCGTCGCTCGGCCTGTCCCCGATCATGTGTAAGGAGTTGTTCCAGATTCTCGCCCGCATCCGCGATGCCGGCCTCGGCATCCTGCTGGTCGAGCAGAACGCCAAGCAGAGCCTCAAGATCGCCGACCGCGGCTATCTGATCGAATCGGGCCGCATCGTCGGCGAGGGCACCGGCGCGGCGCTGAAGGGAGACCCGGCGGTGCAGCGCGCCTATCTGGGCGCGGGCTGAGGCCTTCAAACTTGGCAGCGTTACGCCTATGTTCCGGCGACCGGAGGAGAGTTCCCAATGCCTGACAATCTGGACGACAAGACCCGTACCGAGCTGGAGGCTGCCGTTTACCGGCGCCTGGTCGAGCATTTGCGCGCGCGCAACGACGTGCAGAACATCGATCTGATGAATCTCGCCGGTTTCTGCCGCAATTGCCTGTCGAACTGGATGAAAGAGGCCGCCGACGCCAAGGGTCTGGCCATGTCCAAGGACGAGAGCCGCGAGATCGTCTACGGCATGCCCTATGACGCGTGGCGCGCCGAGAACCAGAAAGAGGCCTCGCCCGAGCAGAAGGCCGCTTTCGAGAAGTCGCACCGACACTAAGGCGCGCAACAAAAAAGATTTTTTCGGCCGCGCCCATGTGAACAACGTGGATGACTTTGCCGCTGCCTTGACCTGAGGCCCGGTAATTCCGAAACCACAGTACAATATGGCGGCATGAATGCCGCGCTTGGCTAATCTGGCGGCGGTGACTGCCGCGCTTAAGCTTTCAAGGAGTTCTCGATGCCTTCCTCCGCAGCGGCCGAACAAGAACAACCATCAACCCGCTTCGCCAAAGACCAGCTCAAGGCGATCATCGAGCGCATCGAGAAGCTTGAGGAAGAAAAGAAGGCGACGTCCGAGGACATCCGCGACGTCTATGCCGAAGCCAAGGGCAACGGCTTCGACGCCAAGGCGCTGCGCGCCATTGTGCGCATGCGCAAGATGGATTCCGACGAGCGCCGCGAGCAGGAAGAGATCCTGGAAACCTACATGCACGCCCTGGGGATGTTGCAGTAGGGTTTAACGGATTACCGCAACGACGCCGTCATCTGCGTGGTGAACGTCGCGGTCGCCAGGAACACCACCGCGTGACTGCCGTCGAATCGGTCGGTGGTCATGCCGTGATGCGGATCGTCCGAGAACGCCATCACCAGCGATTGCGCCGGCTTATGCAGCAGGGCGGCCAGCGGCCGCATATGCGGCGCGGTCGTCGCGGCCGAACTCAGGAAGCTGCTGACGCTCGGCGTCAGCATGGTGGCGCGCAGCCACGGACTGCCGGGGTTCTGGAAGCCGCCGGTCACGGCCGGCGTGAACGGCACTGCGAAAGTTGTCACCGTGATCGGCGACGGTACCATCGGCGGCTTCGGCATCGCCACGGCGGCGGTCGCCGTGCCCATCGGACGTGCCCGCAGCGCCGGCTTCGGCAGCGGGGTGTCGGCGGCCGCATAAGCCAAAGGCGCGGTGCTGGCGGTGGTGGCCGGATCGACGCTGGCCAACGCGAAGGGCGGCTGCGCATTGACCGGCTTGGCCCCAATCAGAGCCTCAAGCTCGCTGCTTTCGATCTTGCTGTTCCACAGGGCGGCCGGCGGAATCGAGGCAACAGCGACCGCGGGCGTCGCCTGTGCCAGCGCCATCGGGCGCGCCGCCGGCAACGGCACGACGCGCTCGATCGAGACCGGTTTCGGTGCAGCCACAGGGGCCGCGCTGGCCAACAAAACTGGCGTGCGCGCGCGCTTCGGCGCCGGCGCCGCCTGCTGTTCCTCGTCGCTCAACTGGTCCGTATCGAGATTGCCCCCGAACAGGCTAGCCAGGAAGCTGCGCTTCGGCTTTGCCCCCGTATTGCCGCCATCGGTGCTCGCGGTGACGATGCCGGCGTCGCGCGCGGCGGCCAGCGACACGGAGGAGGGTTCGCCGCCACGCCGCTCGACATCGGCCAGCGCCAGCGCATAGCCCGGCAGCGGCTGGCCGTCGGACGGCACATGCACGGTGCGGCCATTGGGGAACACCTTGACCAGTTGATCGCGGGTCATGCGCGGCCAATGCCGCACGGTGCCGGTGTCCATATGGACGAAGGGCGAGCCCGAGGTCGGATAGAAGCCGACGCCGCCGCGTTGCAGGCGCAGGCCCACTTCGCGCAGCTTTTCCAGATCGACGCCGGGAATGGCGAAATCGATGGCGTGGCCTGTGGTGTGATTGCTGTTCTGCGCGACGCCGGTTGAGCGGGCGCGCAGCATGGCGTTGGTGCCGGGCGCACGATAGCCGCAGATCACCTCGATCGGGCTTCTGCCGCCGACTTCGCGATAGGCTTCCCACAAGACATCGAACAGATGAGGGTCCATCTTGACGGCTTCTTCGCGCCGCCAGTCGCGCATGAACCAGTCGAGCTTCTTCAGCGCGGCATCGTCATAGCGGCCGTCGCGCTTGAAGGTGACGGTGATGGTTTCCTGGGTGTGGAGGTTGCGAAAGGAGAGGGTGCGGGTGTCGCCCTCGGCCGCGGCGGACTGGAGCGAGTTGCTGGCGGCGACGAGCACCACGCAGGCAAGACCGAGCGGAATCCCGCGGCGGGCGCCGGCACGCAACCAAGGCAGCACTAAAGATAGCCGACGCGACGCACGCACTGACACTGATGAGTTCCGTAAAAGCCGACGCCCCACAGTCATCGCGTGCCCGTTAAGCCGTCGCGAGGACAGCCGTCAGTGTTGGCGGGATTTGGTTAACCGACCCTTTAGCGGGTGATTTTGTCCCCGAGGTGCGACAATTCGTATGGGAGGAATCAGGCGAAAAAGCGCCAAGGCGCGGTCGCCGTTGCGGCAGCCGCAACGAAAATGGCCGGCGATGCCGGCCATTCACGTCTTACATCAGCCTATGGCGGTTATGGATTACCGGAAAATCCGCTCGAAGAACGCGAACGGGTTCGACGCTTCGCGCCGTTCGACCCGGTTCAGGATTTCCTGGTTGCTCTTCAGCGTCGCCAGATCGCGCTTGGGATCCTGCGGCGGCGCGACGTCGGCGACCCGGCGTTCGTCCGAATGCATGATCGACTTGATGCGGGCGTCAAAGCCGTAAATGTCGTCGCGCATGACCAACTGGCCCGCGTCGTCGACATAGGCGGTCTGATAGGTCAGGTGAACCATCGGCTTGCGGTCGAGCTTGAAGATCTTTTCTTCCTGGCCGACCAGCCGTTCGATCTGACGCGAATCCGGCGCCGACCCGGCCAACGCCATGCTCAGCATGACTTCGCCGAACTTGGTCGGGTTTTCGACGCGCATGCAGCCATGGCTGAAGGCGCGCTTCTCATTGGCGAACAGCCGCTTCTCCGGCGTGTCGTGCAGATAGACCTGGAACTTGTTCGGGAAGTTGAACTTGATGCGGCCGAGTGCATTGGCTGCGCCCGGCGGCTGCACCACATTGATGTGGCCGTCCGGTCCGCGCTTCACCTCGAGACCCATGCGGTCGAAAATGTTCGGGTCGCTGGCGTAAAGCGGCAGCAATTCGTTTTGAATGATCGACTGCGGCACATACCACGACGGATTGACGATGACGTTGTCCATTGAGGCGGTGAGCAGCGGCGTCGGGGTCTGCGGCTTGCCGGCCACGATCTTGGTGCGCCAGACCTGGCGGTCGTCGCGGACCACCCTGAGCGTGTAGTCCGGCACGTTGACCATGACGTAGTTCTTGCCGAGATCGCGCGGCAGCCAGCGCCAGCGTTCCATATTGGCGAGGACGGCCTCGGTCTTCTGCGACGCCGACGGGCCGTTGATGGCGGCGAGCGTGCGGTTGTCGATCACGCCGGTCGGCTTGATATCGGCGCGGGCCTGTACGTTCTTGATCGCGTTGAACAGCGCCTTGTCATAGACCAGCTCGGCCTTGTCGTCCTTCGGCACCTTGACCAGCTTGATCTGGCCGGTGCGCTGATCGCGCACCCGCATAGTTTCCGGCCCGGGCTGGAAAGTGATGTTGAAGCGTTCGCGCAATTGCGGCACGCGCGCATCCTTGTCGCCCGGCTTGATCGCCGCTCCATTGGCGATACGGTCGCCCGCTTCGGCGCGCGGCCCGTTGCCGCGCATCTCGGCGAGCTTGGCTTTGAGC
>JAUSBQ010000197.1 GCA_030651965.1 Pseudolabrys sp.
CGGCGACGTGGAAGCCGGCCAGATGTTCGCCGAGCAGCGCGCCAGCCACCAAAGCGGTATAGACCGGCACCAGATGGACGAAGGGCCCGGCGCGGTTGGCGCCGATCAGTTCGACGCCCTTGTTCCAGGCGGCGAAGGCCAGCACGCTGGGAAAGATCGCGACATAGCCAATCGACATCACCGTGAGCCACGTCAGTTGCAATGTGTCGCCAGACAGCGATTCAATAATGAAGAACGGCAGCGTGCCCGCCGACGATATCACCGCCAGAACAAACAGGAAGCTCAGCGCGTGGATCCGCGGCCGCAGCCGCAGGTAAACGGCATACACCGCGAACACAATCATGTTGAAGATGATGATCAGGTCGCCCCAGTTGAAGCCGAGCGCCATCAGCGTTTCGAACCGGCCATGCGCGACGATGACCAGAACGCCAAGCAATGAGATCGCGATACCACCGGTCTGGCGCAGGCTGACGCGGTCGCGAAACAGCAGCGCGGCGGTCGCCACGATCAGCACCGGCACCAGCGAATTCAACACCGACACGTTCAGCGCGCTGGTGTACTTCAGGCCGACATATTGCAGCGCCGTGAACAGCGCGCCGCCGGTGAGGCCGAGCCAGAGCATCATCTTCCAGTGCGCGCGGATCGTCGGCCAGTCCTGCCGGATCTGGCGGTGCGCCAGAGCCCACAGCACAATTGCCGGAATCAGCCAGCGCGCCGTCGACATCGCCAACGACGGCACGTGGCCGCCGGCGGCGCGGCCGACGATGTGATTGCCGGACCAGAACAGCGAGGCCGTCGCCAGCAGCAGATACGGATTGGCCAGCATACGCGCGGTCCAATGCGCGGAACCCGACGGCACCTTCGCTGCCTTGTCTGCGCCCGCGGTCATTTCGACATTGATCGCGCGTCAGCGTCGCGCGCTGTCGTTTCGAATACCTTTCGAAACATGGGGATCAGCACTTTGTTGCCGCTTTCCGTGGGGTGGCTGTCGTCCCGAAATATCGGGTGCCCTGCCTTGGAGCCGTAGCATTTTTCCGCATCACAGAAATAGGGGGCCGGATCGAGAACGGCGACTCCGCAATCGGCGGCGAATTTCTCAGCCATGCTCAAGGCTATCTTGTTTCTCGCAAGGTAGGCGGCCTTATCGATCGTGGCCTCTTCGACCATCTTTTTGAATATCAGGTTGCGGGCGAGTTGCCGAGGCACGTTGAATCCCATTTCAGGAAGCGGATTGACGAAATAGACACGGCGGCTCTTCGTCAATCGGCACATCGTGTCCCGCGCGTGACGAACGAACGCTTCCTTGCGGTCGGCCCCGGCACCATCGGTCGTCGGAAACGATACAAAGGGGCCGCCCGGCATCTCGTTGAATCCCTCAATATAGGCCGACGTACGATTGATGATTATAATCGGAACAGTCGCCGGAAGGCGATCCATTGTCGCCCAAGCCGTTTCGTTGAAATTCTTGCAAAGATGCTCTGCGCCGAATCGCTTGACAACTGCGCCGAAGATTGTCGGACATCCGCCATATGTGAAGAGCTTGACGCTGCCGCCGGCCTGGGCGGCGTCCGGCGCGACGGCCGTAACGACCGCACTGGCCATGCTGTCGCCCCATACGACAGCCAAGGTGGGGCCTGTGCCTATGTCGCATCCCACCAGCGGATCGGAGCAAGCTTCGCTGGGATAGCGTGTGTTGTTTTCTTCAGCGAGAACGCTGCGAACGTCGGCAGTGACGCGCCACGGGACGCCATTGAGCAGAATGACAACAACCGAAGCCGCTGCGATGGCCGGCACCGGGCCGAAAGAAGCGATTGTCCTGGCGAGCCTCGACCGATTGGCTTTAAGCCAGGAGAGGGTCGGCATTTCCACCAAGACGTATGATGCAGCCCCTAACAGAACCGACAGAACAAGGCCGGCGATCACGGCGCCAGCGCTAAATTCGATATCGGCGTACCGGAATCCGACAGCGACCGGCCAGTGCCATAGATAAATCGAATACGAGGCTCGCCCCATTTGCTGCGCGAGCTTGTTATCTAAGAGTACCGCCTTGGTATTGCACCAAATGACAAGCGCTGCTCCGCCCGCGGGAACAAGTGCGAAGAAATGCGGCCAGAGACTTTCGCTATCGAAATAGCAGGCCGACGCGATGATTGCGATCAAGCCTGCGAAGGTTCCTGTTGTCCTCCAGCCAGGTGACTGCTGCGACGATCCCGATAAATAGACGACACCGCCGATGAGCATTTCCCAAGCTCTCGAGGGCAACAGATAAAACGCAGCGGTCGGACTCGATAGCGAAAAATATACCGAGGCTCCCAGCGAAACGATCAATGCGATAATGACTCCATAGAAGATCGCGCGTTTCCCAGCCATTCGCAAGGCGCCAAGAAAGAGAGGGTAAAGCAAATAAAACTGCCACTCGACGGATAGCGACCATGTGTGCAGCAAGAAATTGAGGCTCGAACCCGAACTGAAATAGTTTCCATCTCGCCACCAACCGGTAATATTGGAACTAAACGTCATCGACGCGCCCGATTGACCGGCCAATGCAACGTAGTCAACCGGTGACAGCGCGTACCATCCTAGAATAAGCAAAATGGCGCAAAGCGTTGCGAGCGCCGGAATAATGCGAGCGCCGCGAGCAATATAAAAATTCAAAAGTGAGAACTTCGCCGCCCCGGCCGGGTCAATAATAAGACCCGTCATGAGGAAGCCCGATATGACAAAAAGACGTCGACGCCGATAAAGCCTCCAGAAAATCCCGGAATTGAGAAATGATAAAACATGACAAGCAGGACCGAGAACGCTCGCAGTCCATTGATGTCGGTTCTAAATCCGGTCATTAGCACTCAATCCCACGGCGCCCACGGAGAGAGAGGAATATCGATTTCGCGTTTTGATTATAATTGGCGTCATAATCCGAATACAACGACTTAACGTCGGAGCTTTCAGAGGTGGGTATGGAGGCGTCGCTTGAGCCGTCGATACTGTGACGGATCAGAGCCACTCATCCCGCCGATGTGTTTTCGAACATGCGGCGGCGGGCATTGTCGATGTGACGCTGCATCGCGGCGCGCGCCGCGCCGGCGTCGCGCGCGGCAATCGCATCCAGGATGGCGCGGTGCTCGTCCTGCACTTCGCGCAGGCGTTCCTGCGTGCGCAGCAGCGACAGATTGCGCGTCAGGCTCATGCCGAACACGATATGCGGCTGCAACGAGCTCTGCACCGAAACGTGATAGGCATTGTGTGTCGCCTTGGCGATCGCCATGTGGAAACGCTCGTCGGCATCGACGCCGAGCTGGGCGCCGCTGGTCAAGGCCTCCAGCGCGCCGAAAGCGGAACGGATTTCGGCCAGGTCGCTGTCTTCCCAGCGCTCGGCGGCGAGCGCCGCGGCGATGCCTTCCAGCCCGTGCCGGAATTCAAAGCAGCGCTGGATGTCGGCGATCGACGACACCGGCACGAAGCGTAGCACGGCGATGTCCGGCCGCCGCTTCACATAGCTGCCGGAGCCCTGCCGCGAGACGATGATGCCGTCGTCGCGCAACCGCGCCAATGCCTCGCGCACGACGGGACGCGACGCGCCGAAGCGGTGCGCCAGTTCGGTCTCCGACGGCAGCCGCGCATTGACCGGAAATTCGCCGGCGATGATAACCTCGAAGATATGCTGATAGATGCCGGCGCTGCGCTTGGCTTCGCCCCAAGTCGCTTTGGCTTCGCCCAAAGGCGCCTTGATATTGCCCGGCGGCGTTGGCGTTGCGGACCGTGCAGGCTCCATCGTCGGATGCTCCGTCACCGCTTCGCGGCCGCCCGCCACTTGGCGAATTCCTCGCGGGCTTCCGGGTTGGGCGGATAGAGGCCGAAAATGCCGCGGCCTTCGTTCACCTTTTCCTGCACGAAGTCTTCGAACACCGTCTGCTCGAAGGCTTCATCGGCCACCGCGTCGGCGATGTCGGCCGGGATTACCGTCACGCCTTCGCCGTCGCCGACCATGATGTCGCCGGGAAACACCGGCACTTCGCCGCAGGCGATCGGCAGATTGAGGTCGACGGCATGGTGCTTGATCAAATTGGTCGGCGCCGACGGATGGGCGTGGTAGGCCGGGAAGGGCATCGCCTCGATTTCCGGCGTGTCGCGGAAGCCGCCATCGGTGACGATGCCGGCCACGCCGCGCTTCCACATCCGCGTGATCAGGATATTGCCGGCCGAGGCGGCGCTCGCATTGCGCCGGCTGTCGATGACGAAGACATGGCCGGGCGGGCATTCCTCGACGCCCTTGCGCTGCGGGTGGCTGCGGTCTTCGAACACGCCGAGATGGTCGAGGTCCTCGCGCGCCGGGATATAGCGCAGCGTATAGGCCGGGCCGACCATGTTCTTTTCGCCCGCCGGATTGATGCGGTGAATGCCGGCGATGAAGGTGTTGCGGAAGCCGCGCTTGAACAGCACCGTGGTCAGCGTGGCGGTCGAGATCGCCTCGAGCTTGGCTTTCGTGCTGTCGCGCATGGCGTCACCTTCGATGAATTGGCCGATCCGCCACTTGTTCTTTTTAGTCCATTGTTGTCAAGAGTTGTAAATTGCTCTTGTGCGCCCGGCTGTCGGCCCAGTATGGTTGCCGCCTGGAAACAAAAGATCGCCATCCAAGGTGATCGCAGATTGCCCGCGCACTCAAGCGGCGGGCGTGGAGGAGACAAACATGAAGACCTCGCTCAAGGTTACCGGCCTCGCGTTCGGACTTGCCCTGGCTGCCGCCGGCCCGGCACTTGCGGCCGACCTCAAACTGATGACCGGCCCGCAAGGCGGCGTCTGGGTGCCGCTCGGCGGCCAGCTCAAGGACCTGTGGGAAAAGGCGATACCGGGCCTCAACGTCCAGTCATTGCCCGGCGCCGGCATCGCCAATGTGCGCGGCGTCGACGAAGGCAAGGCGGATATCGGCTTCGGCAATTCGATCTCGACCGTCGATGGCCTTGCCGGCAATGCGCCGTTCCCCAAGGCGACCAGCAATGTGTGCAACCTGGCGACCTTGTACCCGCAATATTACCAGCTCGTGGTGCCGGCCAATGCCGGCGTCAATTCGGTCGCGGATCTCAAGGGCAAGGGCGTCTCGACCCAGCCGCGCGGCAACACCGGTGAGTTGATCACCGGGCAACTGCTGAAGGTCAACGGCCTGACCTATAACGACGTCAAGGCCAGCTTCGTGTCGTATACCGACTCGGTCGCGCAAGTGAAGGACGGCCACGCCCATGCCTTCGGCCTCGGCACCGCGATCCCGTCCGGCGCGGTGATGGATCTCGCCGCCGCCCGCGACATCAAGCTGCTCGATCTGTCGAGCAGCCTGCCGGAAATGAAGAAGCTCAACCCGGGCTACACGCTGGTGACCGTGCCCAAGGGCACCTATCCGAAGCAGGATGTCGACGTGAAAGTGATCGGCTACGCCACGCATCTCGTCGTGTCGTGCAAGCTGCCCGCCGATCAGGTCTACACCATGACCAAGACCATCGCCGACAACGTCAAGACGCTTGGCACCGTCAACAAGAGCATCGCCACCCTCGCGGCAAAGGACATGGCCGAAGACATCGGCGTGCCGTTCCACCCCGGCGCGGCGAAGTACTACAAGGAAGCCGGGATCACGGTGAAGGCACACTGATCTCAAGAATCTGAACCAAAGACCGGCGCGGCGTTTGCCGCGCCGGTCGTCCCGGCGTTCGATCTGTCGGTCACTGAAGCAGAGCACCCATGAAAATCGATCTGTCTCATCGCGGCGTGATTCACGTCACCACAACCGCGATCGCCGTCGTGATGGCGCTCTACCATATGTGGGCGATCGCGTTCGGCACGCCGGAGGCGATCATCTTCCGAGGCACTCATCTGCTGTTTGCGCTGGTGCTGACCTTCCTGTTGTACCGGCGCCTGACCGCGCACGACGGCATGCCGCCGAGCTATCTCGACTATCTGCTGGTGGCGGTGTCGGCGGCGCCGCTGGTCTACCTGTTCGTCAACTACAACTATGTCGTCAACCGCATTTACTACATCGACGATCTGAGCATCACGGACATGGTCCTGGCGGTGGTGCTGGTGGTCATCATCATCGAGGCGACCCGCCGCGTCATCGGCTGGGCGCTGCCGATCACCGCCTTGGTGTTTCTGGCCTACGGGCTGCTGGTCGCCCGGCTTGAGCCGATGCGCCTGCTCGACCAGCTTTACATGACGACCGAAGGCATCTTCGGCATCCCGCTGTCTGTGTCGGCAACCTATGTGTTGATCTTCGTGGTGTTCGGGGCATTCATGGAACGCACCGGCACCGGCCAATTGTTCATGAATTTCGCCATGGCGCTGACCGGCCACACCGCGGGCGGGCCGGGCAAAGTCGCCATCGTGTCATCGAGCCTGTTCGGCACCATTTCCGGCAGCGCGGTTGCCAACGTCATGGTGACCGGACCGATTTCCATTCCGCTGATGAAACGCACCGGGTTCAAGCCGGCCTTCGCCGCGGGCGTCGAGGCCGTCGCCTCGACCGGCGGTCAACTGATGCCGCCGATCATGGGCGCGGCCGCCTTCGTGATGGCCGAGTTTCTCGCGGTCTCCTATGGCCAGGTCATCCTGTGGGCCTTGATCCCGTCTTTTCTGTTCTACATCTCCTGCTTCGCCACGGTCCATTTCGAGGCCAAGCGGCGCGGGCTCGTCGGCATTCCGCGCGCGGAGTTGCCGAAACTCGGCATCGTGATGCGCGAGCACGGCCATTTGTTCCTGCCGGCGCTGGTGATCCTGGTGGTGATGTATGCCGGCTACAGCGCGCCGATGGCGGCCCTGGCCGGAACGCTGTCGTGTTTCCCGGTTGCCTTTTTGCGCAAGTCCACGCGCGGCTTTGTGACGGTCCGCAACGTCATCGAAGCACTGGCGGATGGCGCCCGGAGCACGCTCGCGGTGGCGCTGGCCTGCGCCTGCGCCGGCATCGTCATCGGCGTGGTGACGTTGTCGGGCCTCGGCATCGTGTTTAGCCAATTCGTCGTCGGACTGGCCCAGGAGACCCTGCTGCTCGCGCTGATCCTGACAATGGCCGCCGGCATCATCCTCGGCATGGGGATTCCGACGACGCCGGCCTATATCATCATGACCGCGCTGCTGGTGCCGGCACTGATCAAGCTCGGCGTCGTCACCCCGGCGGCGCACATGTTCGCGTTCTACTTCGCGATCCTGTCGGCGATCACGCCGCCGGTTGCGCTCGCGGTCTATGCGGCGTCCGGTCTGGCGAAATCCGATATCTGGTCGAGCGGCTGGGCGGCGGTGAAGATCGGCGCCGCCGGCTTCATCATCCCGTTCATGTTTGTCTATGAGCCGGCGTTGCTGATGATCGGCGACTGGACCACGATTCTGTCGTCCTGCGTCACCGCGTCGGCCGGCGTGCTGTTCTTCTCCGCCGGATTGCAGGGCTATTTCCTGACTCATGCCGTGCTGTGGCAGCGCTTTGCTTTGGTTGCCGCGGGGCTGCTGCTGATCAAACCCGGTCTCGTCACCGATATTGTCGGCGCCGCATTGTTCGCGGCTGTCTTAGGCACGCAGTGGCTGGGTCGCCGCGCCGCCACGGCCAGTGCGGTTGAGCGTACGCCGGCTGAAACTACATCCTGAGTCATGACACCTCGGGCGCCAAGCTAAAGCCATGAACGAGCACGCACGGCCGCAAGACAGGCCTGCCGGAAAGCCCGGCCGGCGCGACGATGTCCGGGCTTGCCCGGCCTGCGCCCGCGCGACTGCGCACCGTTTCCTCTATGCCAAGAACGGCTGCGACATTCTCCAGTGCAGCGTCTGCGGCCTCGGCCGCACCGAAACGACCGGTTTCGATCCCGAAACCTATTACACGCGCGACTATTTCGACGGCGGCCATGCCGATGGCTATGCCGACTACCTCGGCGCCGAACCGGTGCTGCGCCGCGAGTTCGCCGCCACTGTCGACTTCATCCGCGGCTTCAAGCCAAGCGGCCGTCTGCTCGAACTGGGCTGCGCCTATGGCTTCTTCCTCGCCGCCGCCAAGCCTTACTTCGACGTCACCGGCATCGAAATTGCCGCGGATGCCGCCGCGCATGCGCGCGGGCTCGGGCTGAACGTCATCACCGGCGCCGCCGACGAGACCCTGCTGGCGGGCCTTGCGCCGTTCGACGTCATCGTGCTGCTCGATGTCATCGAGCACCTGCCGGATCCGCTCGGCACTTTGGCGCTGTGCGAACGGCATCTCAATCCCGGCGGCATTATCGTCATCGCCACCGGCGATTTCGGCGCTGTGAGCGCGCGCATCGCCGGCGCGCGCTGGCGCTTGATGACGCCGCCGCAGCATTTGTGGTTCTTCACGCAGGAGAGTATGCGCGGCATGGCGGCATCGCTGAAGCTGACCATGGAGCGCTTCGAGCATCCGTGGAAGATCGTGCCGCTGTCGCTGATCGTCTTCCAGCTCAAGCGCATGCTGGGTCTGCGGCCGAGCCGCGCGGCGGTGGCGAGCGCCATCGGCCTGCCGGCCAATCTGTTCGACGCCATGCGCGTCGTGCTGCGGAAACCTTTGCCATGAGCGAGCGGCTGACGATCACGCAAATCATGCTGCTGCTGGGCTATGCCGTGGCGATGGCCGGCGGCCAGCTCATCTTCAAGCTCGCCGCCAACCGCGCGACAACGGACGGCACGCTGACCGACCGGCTGTTCGGCCTGATCAATCCGTATTTCGTTCTCGCCGTTGTGCTCTATGCCGGCCTGTCTGTGCTGTGGGTCTGGATCCTGACCTTCACGCCGCTGTCGCGCGCCTATCCCTTCGTCGCTCTGGCTTTTGCGATCACGCCGCTGCTGGGCATCCTGATTTTCGCCGAGCCGCTGTCGACAAAGCTGCTGATCGGCATCGGGCTGATCCTGTGCGGCCTTTTCTTCGTCGCCGGTTGAGCCATGGCACCGCAATCCCTCTGGGTCGTGATAGCCGCCTACAACGAGGCAACGGTGATCGCCGGTGTGATCGCCGGCGTGAAACAGGCCGGCTATCCGGTGGTGGTGGTCGATGACGGATCGCGCGACGGCACCGGCGATGCGGCCGAGACCGCCGGCGCCATCGTCGTGCGCCATCCGATCAATCTGGGGCAGGGCGCGGCCTTGCAGACCGGCATCGAGTTCGCGCTGTCGTCCGGCGCGGAGATCATTGCCACCTTCGACGGCGACGGCCAGCACCGCGTTTCCGACATTGCCGCTCTCGCCGCGGCGCTGACGCAGCACGACGCCGACTATGCGCTCGGCAGCCGCTTTCTCGGCGACACGTTGAACCAGCCGCTGTCGCGCCGCGTCACGCTGCGGCTGGCGACCTGGTTCACGCGCCTGACCGTCGGCATCAGCCTCACCGATACGCATAACGGCCTGCGCGCCATGACGCGGCGCGGCGCGGAGCGCATCCATCTGCGGCAGAACAAGATGGCGCATGCCTCCGAAATCCTGCACCAGGTGGCCGCGAGCGGGCTGAAATATGTCGAGGTGCCGGTCACCATCGAATACAGCGCCTATTCGCTGGCCAAGGGCCAGAAACTCAGCGACGCCCTAACCATTCTCCTGGACCTGTTCGCACGGAGGCTGCACCGATGATCGCCCAGATTTCGCTCACGGCGCTGCTGTTCGCCGTCATGCTCTATGCGTACCTCCAATACCGGCGCTCGCCGGTGGTGGGGTTGCTGTCGATGCTGGCGGCGCTCGGTGGATTGTACTTCGTCTGGATTCCGTCGCATGCCACGCGGCTTGCCGCCTTCGCCGGCGTCGGCCGCGGCGTCGATCTGGTGCTTTATGTCTGGGTGGCGATCAGCATGCTGGTGCTGCTCAATCTGCACCTCAAGCTGCGCATGCAGATGGAGCTGATCACGACTTTGGCGCGGTCGCTCGCCATCGCCAACGCGCGCGAGAAAACAGGCCGCCATGGTTGAGCCATCTCGCAATGAGCCAGGCCGCGCCAGCCGCGAACGGCCCGACCAGGATCAGATTGTAGCGCGTGTAATGGTTGGCGAGGCCGGCATGCAGCGCCAGCATGGTCAGCGCCGGCACCGCGTAGAGCAAAAACAGCGGCTGGTGGCGCCGGATCGCAGCGATCCCCGCCCAGACGAAAGCCGGCACCAGGAAAAAACTGAACCAGCCGCCGACCCACAATCCGCACCACGCCAGCGGAATGCTGACCAGGATATGGCGCCACCAGTTGTCCTTCATTTCGCTGCGGACGATGTCGCCGATCACCGGATCCAGCTTCTTGTGGGTCGCGAGCAGTTCGGTGCGCATGGCGCGGCCGATGCGGAAAAAACTGTCCGGGTGATACCATTCGAAACGGTCGGTGGCCGCCGTGCCGACTGTCTCCGCAATGAGGCAGCGCCCGACCTTCGGCAGGCAATACGGAAAGGCCAGCGCGAATTCCTTTGGCGTCATCCGGTTGAAGGCGAAGCGCTCGACCATCGCCGCTGCGCCGTATTCCTCGGTCAATCCGAATTTGCCGACCGATATGGAATTGCGGATCGCCCATGGCGCCAGCACGAAGCCGAAACACAGCGCGAAAGCAAATGCCCCTTGCGCCGCTTGGGTGCCTTGCCACGCCGAACTGCCGGCCCGGCACGCGTTGATGACGATCAGCACGATCATCACCGGCGCCAGCACGATGAACGCCGTGCGGGTCAGGCACAGCAGCCCGAGCAGAACCCCGGCAATCGCGAAGGTGCGCCAGCCCGGCGAGGTCCAGCCTTTCACCATCGCCAGCATGGTCAGGCTGAAAAGCGAGAATGTCAGGCTCTCGGTCATGACGAAGGAGAACAACTCGTCGAGTGGCTGCAGCCCGATGGTCGCGAACACGCCGGCCAGCCAGAAAGTCGCGCTGCCGGGAAATATCAGCTCAGCCGAGCGCGCGATGGCCAGGACCGCGAGCGTCAGAAGCAATGCATGGATGAGATGAATGGGCCGCGTATAGGTCTCGCAGGTGGCGCGGTCGCGCCGGTCGTGATTGGCCTCGACGCTGCATCTGGCCGCCGCGGCAAAGCGCGGGTCCACCTTCATCGCAGCGAGCACCAGCAAGGGATACAGCGGCGCGATGAACATGCCGGGCGCAGGCCGCGCATCGACGCTGTTGACGTCGTCGAACATGCCGTTGCTGTAGACGCCGTGGCGATCGATGTCATAGGCGATCGTCAGATAGAACGACTGGTCGAAATCGCCCATCCATTTCGCCGACCGTGTCAGGATCGACGCCGTCAAGACCGCGAATATGCACAATATGAAAACAAATCGTGTGCCGAAAAAATCAAATCTGTGCCGCATCAAATGAGTGTGGCATAGCGAAATATGCCGCGCTACCCTTGCTTCCGCGAAACCGGAGAATGAGATGACCCGCAAGACCCCCGAACAACTGCGCAGCCATCGCTGGCTCGGTGTCAACGACCTGCGTTCGTTCGGCCACCGCTCGCGCCTGCGCCAGATCGGCTACGACTCGGTCGATTGGGGTCAGAAGCCCGTCATCGGCATCATCAATACCTGGAGCGATATCAATCCGTGTCACGTCCATCTGCGCACCCGCGCCGAGGAGGTGAAGCGCGGCGTGTTGCAGGCCGGCGGCTTCCCGCTCGAAATGCCAGCCATGTCGCTGTCGGAGTCTTTCGTCAAGCCGACGACGATGCTGTACCGCAACATGCTGGCGATGGAAGTCGAGGAACTGCTGCGCAGCCACCCGATCGACGGCGCCGTGCTGCTTGGCGGTTGCGACAAGACCACGCCCGGCCTGCTGATGGGCGCGATCTCGATGGGCGTGCCGGCGATCTTCATGCCGGCGGGGCCCATGCTGCGCGGCAACTGGCACGGCCAGGTGCTCGGCTCCGGCTCCGATACCTGGAAATACTGGGACGAGAAGCGCGCCGGCAAGATCACCGAGGAGCAGTGGCAGGAAATCGAAGGCGGCATCGCGCGTTCCTTCGGCACCTGCATGACCATGGGCACGGCGGCGACCATGATGGCGGTGGCCGAGGCGCTCGGCTTCACGCTGCCCGGCGCGTCGTCGATCCCCGCGCCGGACGCCGGCCACGCCCGCATGGCGATCGCCTGCGGCCGCCGCATCGTCGACATGGTGTGGGACGACCTGACGCCGGACAAGATCATCACCAAGGGCTCGGTCGACAACGCCATCAAGGTCCACATGGCGATGGCGGGCTCGACCAATTGCATCATTCATCTCGTCGCCATCGCGCGCCGCGCCGGCATTCCGCTCGACATGAACCGCTTCGACGAAATCTCGCGCGAGGTGCCGGTGATCGCCAATGTGCGGCCGTCCGGCGCGTTCCTGATGGAGGACTTCTACTACGCCGGCGGTTTGAGGGCGCTGATGGTTCAACTGCGCAGCGTGCTCGACACATCGCAGATGACCGTCACCGGCAAGACGGTGGCCGACAACATCGCCGACGCCGCGGTCTACAACGCCGACGTCATCAAATCCCTCAACGATCCGGTCAACAGCGACGGCGCCACCGCGGTGCTGCGTGGCAATCTGGCGCCGCGCGGCTGCGTGATGAAGCCGTCGGCGGCGGAGAAGCGCCTGCACAAGCATCGAGGCCCGGTCATCGCCTTCGAGAACTACGATGAGATGGCGCGCGAGGTCGAGCGCGACGATCTCGACGTCACCGCCGATCATATTCTGGTGCTGAAGAACTCAGGCCCGCAGGGCGGTCCCGGCATGCCGGAATGGGGCATGCTGCCGATCCCGAAGAAACTGGTGAAGCAGGGCGTGCGCGACATGCTGCGCATTTCCGATGCGCGCATGAGCGGCACCAGCTATGGCGCCTGCATCCTGCATGTCGCGCCGGAAAGCTTCGTCGGCGGCCCGCTCGCCTTCGTGCAGACCGGCGACGAGATCGAGGTCGACAGTCCGGCGCGCACCAGTCACCTGCATGTCAGCGATGAGGAAATGGCGCGCCGCAAGGCGGCCTGGATTCCGCCGGCGCCGAAGTACCCGCGCGGCTACGGTGCGCTGTTCTCCGAGCATATCGGGCAGGCCGACGACGGCTGCGATTTCGACTTCCTGGCCAAGGCCGGAAAAGTTTCAGAGCCCGAGATTCATTGACGCGGTATCGTGTGACCGCGAACGGTAGCATGTGACCCAGCGACTCCAATTCACAGCGATGCGTCGTCATATTGTTTACCATCATGCCAGTACGCGCGCGTCATTAAGGTAATTCGTCATCATCGCTCGTCGCACTGTCCCTCAACGAACAGAGGGAAGTGTCAAATGCGTGCATCATTCTCGAAACTGGCAATCGCGGTCGGCATCGCTTTTCCGCTGATGGCGGTAAACGGCGCGAACGCGGAGACACTGCGGCTGGCCGGAACCGGCGGCATCATCGAGGCGATGCGGCAAGTCGCCCCGCAGTTCAAGGCCGCTACCGGCATTGAGGTGCAGGTGATCGTCGGCCTCGGCACCAGTGGCGCGATGCGCGCGATCGTGGACGGCAAGATCGATGCCGTCGTCGCGGGCCTGCCATTGAGTCCCGAGCTGGCGGAAGGGCTGCTCGTGTCGCATCGCTTTGCGCGCACGCCGCTGGTCCTCATTACGTCGCATCCCAAGCCCAATGGCATCAAGGCTGGCGATATCGCCGCGCTTGTCGCGGCGGAAAATCCGAAATGGGCGGACGGCACGCCGCTTAAGCTTATTCTGCGGACCAAGGTCGATGCAGACACGGCGATCATCGAGCGGGCGCTCCCGGCTGTGAAGGACGCGGTCGTGCGCGCGCGGCAGCGTCCCGATATTCCGGTGGCGGCGACCGATCAGGACAATGTCGAGCTTGCCCAGCGCGTTCCCGGATCGTTTGGCCTGGCTGGCTATGGGCAGATCATTGCCGAGAAATGTAATCTGCGTTTCGTTGCGATTGACGGTGTCGAGCCCAGTCTCAAGACTTTGGCCGACGGGACCTACCGGCACGAAAAGAACTTCTATTTGGTGTTTCCGCGCGAACGTAACGCGGGTGCCGAGAAGTTCCTGACATTCCTGCGCTCGGACGCGGGCCGCCAGGCTTTGCTGGCGACCGGCAACCTTCCTGTCGGCGAGTAGGAGACGGGCCATGAGGGACTTTCGCCTGCGCACGCTCGT
>JAUSBQ010000292.1 GCA_030651965.1 Pseudolabrys sp.
TCCCTCCCCCCACGAAAATCGGGCTTGCCCGAGTTTCGATCTGTGGAGCGCACGTCGGGCAGGCCCGACTTGCGTCCGGGAGGGTTGGGGAGGGGGGTGATTAAGCGTAAGGAGTGCCATACACCCCCCCTCCCGGACCGCTTCGCGGTCCGACCTCCCCCGCAAGGGGGGAGGTGAAGAAAGATGATGATGCCTGACGACAAAATCCCGTTCTGGCGCGCCAAGAAGATGAGCGAGATGACGCCCAAGGAGTGGGAGAGTCTGTGCGACGGCTGCGGCCGCTGCTGCCTCAACAAGCTGACCGACGTCGACACCAACGAGACGGTGTACACCGATGTCGGCTGCAAGCTCCTGGACGGGCAGACCTGCCGCTGCACCGACTACAAGAACCGGCAGGCCAAGGTGCGCGACTGCGTGCGGCTGACGCCGCGCAATGTGAAGCGGCTGACCTGGCTGCCGCCGACCTGCGGCTACCGGCTGGTGGCGGAGGGGCGGGATCTGGCCTGGTGGCACCCGCTGGTGTCCGGCGACCCCGACACGGTGCACACAGCCGGCATCTCGGTGCGCGGCAAGGTGAGCGCGAGCGAGAAGGACGTGCCGGACGAACGGCTGGTGGATTTTATTGTGAAGTGGCCGGGGAAGTGGCCGAAGGGGTCGAAAGGCAAGACCCGAAAGTGAAGTTCTAAAGAACCATGTTATAACAGCAACTTATGTTGCATAAGGTAGAATATACCTTTATAGGTAGATTATAGAACAGGTGCTGTCATGGGTCTGAACATCAAGAACCCCGAGACCGAAAAGCTGATCCGCGAACTGGCGCGGCGGCGCGGGCAGGGCATTACCGAGGCGCTGACCGACGTCGTTCGCCGCGAGGTCGAGCGCGAGCGCAGGAAGCCGAAGCAGCAGGACATCGACGAGACCCGCCGCCGCATCCAGGAGATCGTCGACGAGATCAAGAAATTGCCCGTGCTCGACGACCGCAGCCCGGACGAGATCATCGGCTACAACGAGCAAGGTCACTTCGACTGATGGTGATCGACACGTCGGCCCTCATCGCCATTCTACTGGACGAGCCCGAGCGCGAAGCGTTCGAACGCGCGATCGAAGCCGATCCGCTGCGCCTGCTGTCGGCCGTCGGCAAGTTCGAGGCCGGCATGGTCGTGGCTGGACGCCTCGATGTGGCGGGCTTATCGCGCCTCGATCGCCTGCTCAATGCTTGCGCTGTCACCGTCGTCCCCTTCACCGACCACCACGCCGCCATCGCCCGCGATGCCTTCATCCGCTACGGCAAGGGCCGCCACCCCGCGGGCCTCAACTTCGGCGATTGCGCTTCCTACGCGCTGGCGATCGCGGAGGCCGAGCCGTTGCTGTTCAAGGGCACGGATTTCGGCGCGACGGATGTGAGGGTGGTGGGGGAGGGGAAATGAGCGAGGTCGAGCGACCAAATTTGCGAGCCGGCGTTGTGGGCGGACGCGGGAATAAGCAAACAAGGCAAATACAAGTTGTTGGTTCCTCCCCGCATTGCGTCGACGAGCGCTGCTCCGATCCCTAAAGTGAACTGGAATGGACCTCTTTCAGGCAGCAGGAATTGAGACCGACACGGGCGGTCGCGGCAAGCGGACGCGCGCCATCGCAGCGCCGCGATCGCTGCGCGTGCCGCTCATCAACTACAAGGTCATCAAGGAAGCGCTGACGAAGGTCCATTTCGACGCCTCCAAGGAGCAGTTGGACGCCGCCGCCCGCTATGCCAAGCGTGCTCGCAACCCGAAATTCGCCAAGGAAAAAGAAACCGCCGTCCGCAATATCTTCTTCGACGAGGTCCTCGGCACCATCCTCGGCTACCGCAAATTCGATCCCGACCAGCCTTATTCATTAGCTTTTGAGCGGCCGATCCGGCGCGGCGCGGTCGACGTGGCGCTCGGGCGTTTCCCCAATCCGCAAGGCGTCGAGGAAATCATCGCGCCTTTCGAGATGAAGGGTCCCGACACCTCCGATCTTGACGCCATCATGCCGGGCCGAGGCAAAAGCCCGGTCCAGCAAGCATGGGAATATGCCATCGACGCACCGGGATCGCGCTGGGTGCTGGTATCGAACTGCGTCGAGATAAGATTGTATGCGTTCGGGCGCGGCCGCGACGCCTATGAATCATTCGATCTGACGAAGATCGACGACTCCTATGAGTTGGAACGACTATGGCTCGTTCTGGCGTCCGATCGTTTTATCGGCGGCGAAACCGACAGGCTGCTGCGCGAAACCGACAGCGCCTATAAAACCATCACCAACGAGCTTTACAAACAGTACAGTGAACTGCGCGAGAGGCTCGTCCAGTACCTGACGGACGCCAAAGATGGCCCGAAGCTGATCCTGGCCTCGGCGATCGAACCGGCGCAAAAGATTCTCGACCGCATTCTGTTCATCGCCTTTGCGCAGCGCACCGCATTGCTGCCCGACAAACTGCTTGAACGGGCCAGCAAAGCCGCGAACGAATTTAACCCGGTGCCGGTTTGGAAGAATTTTCTCGGGCTGTTTGAAGGCGTCGATAAAGGCTCCGGCCCGCTGAACATCTGGCCGTATAATGGCGGCTTGTTCGCGCACGATCCGCGCGTCGACAGCATCGTGATTCCCGACGATCTGGCCAAGAGCCTCGCCGCGCTCGGCGAGTGGGACTATCGCGACGACGTTCCGGTCACGCTGCTCGGGCACCTTTTCGAGCAGTCGATCACCGACCTCGAAAAGCTCCGTGCCGAAAGCCGGGGCGAGGAAGCGCCGAAGGTCACCAAGCGCAAGCGTGAAGGCGTCGTCTATACGCCGGACATCGTCACCCGCTTTCTGGTCGAGCGCACCATTGGCGCGACTTTGAGCGAGCGCTTCGTCGTGCTTTTGACGAAGCACGGCAAGGCCATGCCGGAAAACGGCGATCCGATCTTTGCCGAGAACGAACAGGTCGCCGAGCGCGCCTTCTGGCGTGACTATGCGGAGGCTTTGCGGGCCTTGCGGATCGTCGACCCGGCTTGCGGGTCCGGCGCGTTTCTCGTGGCCGCCTTCGACCTGCTCGCTGCCGAATATCGCCGGGTTGTCGAGCATCTCGCCGTGCTCGGCGAGGCGATCGATTTCGACCCGTTCGACGAGATCGTGACCAAGAACCTCTATGGCGTCGATCTCAATACCGAATCGGTCGAGATCACGCGGCTGGCGCTGTGGCTCAAGACCGCGCGCAACCAGCATCGGCTGCAAAATCTGGAAGCGACGATCAAGGTAGGCAACAGCCTGATCGACGATAAGGCTTTCACCGACCATCCGTTCGACTGGCGCGCCGCGTTCCCCGAAATCTTCGCTCAAGGCGGCTTCGATATCGTGATCGGCAATCCACCTTATGTACGGATGGAACTGATCAAGCCGGTCAAGCCCTATTTGGAAAAGCACTACGTCGTCGCCGACGAGCGTACCGATCTTTATGCCTATTTCTTCGAGCGCGGCATCGGCGTTCTTAAGGAAGGCGGGCGGCTTGGCTATATATCGTCATCGACATTCTTCCGAACCGGTTCGGGTGAGAACCTGCGGAAATTTCTTGGTGACAATGTCGCCATCGAGGCGGTGGTGGATTTCGGCGATCTCCAGATATTCGAGGGCGTAACGACCTATCCGGCGATCGTGACGCTTCGCAAAGGCGGGGCGGAGAGTGATGATGGCAGACTGTCTTTCCTCAAAGTCGATGAATTGCCGAAGGACCTGGACGCGGAGTTTTCCGCTAACGCCCAACTTATGCCACGCGCAAGGCTTGGCGCCGGCTCATGGCAGTTCGAGGACGATAGTTTGGCGCGCCTGCGCGACAAGATCGTCAAGGGCAGGAAGACCCTGGGTGAGGTTTACGGCGCGCCACTTTATGGGATTAAAACAGGATTCAACGAAGCCTTCATCGTCGATCAAGAGACGCGCGACCGACTCGTCAAGCAGGATAAGAAATCGACCGATTTGTTAGTGCCTTTCGTGCGCGGCGAGAACATCAAACGCTGGCGTGTCGAGTCGGAAGGATTATTCCTTATAAATACGCCGAAAGGTAAGGTGGATATCAACGCTTACCCAGCGGTCCGAGATTGGCTGCTGCCCTTCAAGGCCTCCTTGGAGAAACGCGCGACGAAGCAGGAATGGTATGAGTTGCAGCAGGCACAGTTAGCTTATCAGCCGGGGTTTAGAAAACCAAAAATTGTCTACCTTGATATTGCTAATAGCGCGCCATTCGCCTTCGACGACGAGGGAATTTTTATCGACTGCACCATCTTCATGATTCCCGGAGATAGATTTCTGCTCGCATTCTTGAATTCGAAGGCTGCTTGGTTTCAATGGATTGGCGAGACGCCAATAGCTAGCGGCGGATATATTCGACTTAAGCAGCAGTATGTTGCCCCCACAGCTTTGCCGGACGTAACAACGAAAGATCGGGACAAGGTCTCTAAATTAAGTGATGCGTGCAGGATCCACGCAAAAGGACGCTACGACATTAGAAATTCTGTCGAGCATAGGATGCTTGACCTCGCCCCGCCGGGACGCACCAAGCTTTCTCGCAAACTGCAGGAATGGTGGACGCTCGACTTTTCGGCTTTTCGCGATGAGGTCAAACGGGTTTTCAAGGCCGAGATACCGGTCAAGGAGCGCGGCGAGTGGGAGGCCTTTCTCGCCAAGCAGGCGGCCGAAGTGAAAGCGCTCGATGCCGAGATCGAGAAAGCCGAGTGCGAGATCGACGCCATCGTCTATCGGCTTTTCGACCTGACGGCTGAGGAAATTGCTTTGCTGGAAGCGTCGATCGCTGGCCAACATTGATCATTGCAACTGACGCGGTTGATTGCCTATGCTTAAGAATAACAATCGCAATAATTACGGGCAGGAAATGCAGACCGATTTGTTCGGCGCCGACCCGGTTCCCGCCTACCGGCCCGACCCCGACAAGGTGCGCTCACGGCTGCACAAGATCCTTGCCGAAGCCCGCGCCGCTAAACGGCTGCCGTGGGAGCCGACCACAGTCTCGCTCTACCGCACGATCTTTCCTCAAATGACCAATTGGCTGCCCGACGACGAAGGCGCGCAGTTGCGCTTCCAGTTCGAGGAAGAACTGGCGCGGCTGGAAGCGGCGTAAGTCGGCAAGGATAGTAGTCCTTGACAGCGTGACGCTGCTCCGCTATCCTTTAGGTATCCTCCACAACTGCATCCGGACATTCCATGACACCACGCTCTTCGGTGCGCGCACGCGCGCGCGAGATTTTTGGCGAGTTGGCCGTCAATGAGGCGTCTCGCTCAGTAGCTATCACCCCCCTCCCTAACCCTCCCCCACAAGGGGGGAGGGAACAGAAAGACGGGGGGAGGGAACGAACTGAGCAAGGGGCGCGTCCTGAGCCCGATCTCACCGCCCGCGTCCGCGCGCTGTATGAAAATTCCGCGGTGCCGGTGCGCGAGATCGCAGGCGTTGCCGGCGTCACCGAGCGCACGATCTACAAATATGCCGCCAGGGGCGCATGGAAGCCGCGTTATCGCTGGGCGCCGGACGGGAAAAGGCCCGCAGCCTTTGCCCCCGTCAAAGGCGCCGGCGGCCGCTTCATCCGCCGTGAGGACAAGGACAGGCCGTTCGCGCGCGGCTTGAAGGCGACCGATCCGGCCGGCCGCGACAAGGCCTTGGCCGCGTGCCTCAAGGCCGCGCGGTTGTCGCGCGCGGCGCAGGCGACGGCCGCGCAGGAAGCCCGCGCCGCGCAAGCGCACCGGCGTTTCGAGACGCGCTTGCGCGTCATCTCCGTGACCAACCGTGCTTTCGCCGATCTCAACGCCTTTCGGAAGGTTCACGCCGCAAGCCTTCGCCGCTATGCCGCGCATCTGGCTCAACAGGAAGCGGCGAAGGGCCCCGGCGATGAACCGTCCAAGCACATCGGCAAAGAGCCGACCAATGGCCGCTGGCCTCTGGCGCTGATCGCCAGGGCGGAGCGGCTGCACATGCAGGCCGTCGAGACGGCGCTGTGCCTGTGGCGCGCTCTGCCGGAATAGCTCCCGCGCGCGGATACTCCTTGCCTCGTCGTCCCCTTCGGGGCATGCCGACGCCCATGATGCCGCCGAAGCACACGCCGAAAACCCCGCATCAGCCGCCGCGCAAAGCCGCCGCGCAGCCGGAGCCGCGCACGCTGACGCATGCCGAGATCAGGCCGATCGTCATCGGCATCATGCTGACGATGTTTCTCGGCGCGCTCGACCAGACCATCGTCGCCACCGCGCTGCCGACCATCGGCCGGCATTTCGGCAATCTCGACGATCTGGCCTGGGTGGTGACGGCCTATCTTCTGACCGGCACCGCGTCGACGCCGCTCTACGGCAAGCTCTCCGACATCCACGGCCGGCGCGTCGTGATGCTGACGGCGATTGCGATCTTCATCGCCGGCTCGGTCGCCTGCGCGATGGCGCCGAGCATGAATGCGCTGGTCTGGGCGCGCGCGCTGCAGGGGCTCGGTGGCGGCGGCCTGATGGCGCTGGCGCAAGTCATCGTCGCCGATATCGTTAGCCCACGCGAACGCGGCCGCTATCAGGGCTATATCGGCGCGGTGTTCGCGGCGTCCTCGGTCGGCGGGCCGGTGCTCGGCGGATTTCTCACCGAGCATCTCGACTGGTCCTTGATCTTCTGGATCAATCTGCCGCTCGGCCTCATCGCGCTGGCGATGACGTCGCGCGTGCTGCGGCTGGTGCCGTTTCATCCGCGCAAGCATCGCCTCGATCTGATCGGCGCGCTGCTCTTGATGCTGGCGGCGGTGGCGCTTTTGTTGGCGCTGTCGTGGGGCGGCCGGCGCTTTGACTGGCTCTCCGGCGAAACCGGCGCGCTGTTGGCCGTCTCGGCCGTGCTGTGGGCCTTGTTCGCCTGGCGCCTGATGGCGGTGGATGAGCCGTTCCTGCCCTTGAGCGTGCTCGGCAATCCGGTGGTGCGGAGCGCCGCATTGGCGGGAGCGTGCACGATGGGTGTGCTTGTCGGCATGACGATCTTCGTGCCGCTGTATTTCGAGGTGGTGATGCATCTCTCCGCCAGCCAGTCCGGCATCGCGCTGATCCCGCTGATGGGCGCGACGGTGGTGTCTTCGACCGTCACCGGCCGGGCGATGATGCACGCGGCGCACTACAAGTGGATGGCGCTCGCCGGCATGGCCGCGGGCATCGTCGCGCTGGTGCCGCTGGCGATCTGGCCGGGCACGATGTCGATCGTGCTGGTGCTTGTCCTGCTGACGGTCATCGGCGCCGGCGTCGGCACGGTGTTTCCGGTCTCGACCGTGTGCCTGCAAAACGCGGTGACGCGCTCGCAGATGGGGATCGCGACCGGCGCCGCCAATTTCTTCCGCGCGCTGTTCTCCTCGCTGATGGTGGCGGTGCTCGGCGCCATCGTGCTCGGCGGCCTGGGCGGCGTTTCCGGCATGTCGGTGGAGATGCTGGCGCGCTCGGCTTCGGCGCATGAACTGAGCTTCGCCTTCAGCTTCGTGTACCTCGCCTGCGGCCTGGTGCTGGCCTTCGGCATGTGTTTCCTAATCGCGATGGAGGAAAAGCCGCTGCGCGGCCCGACGCCGCCGTCGGGTGGCGCGACCGCGCCATCGGCGCCGGCAACGCCCATTCCTCAGGCTTGACCTCAGACGGCTTCGGCGACGCGGCGCAAGGCGTCCGGGTCGAGGATGGTCAGCGAGCGGTCGTTGATCTCGACCAGCCGGGCGCGGCGAAATTCGGCCAGCACATTGCCGACATGGACCACGGTGAGGCCGACGGCGTCGGCGATGTGATGCTGGCGCAACGGAAAATCCATGGTCTCGCCCGCCATCATGTCGCGCCGGCGCAGGCGCTCCGCCAGATTGAGGATCATGTTGGCGATCCGCTCGGCCGCGCCGCGCCGGCCGAGATCGATCGCGAGCCGGTCGCTGCGCATCGACTCGCCGCTCAGTATCCGCGACACCGCGGCGAACAGGTCCGGCTGCGCTCGCAGCGCCGCCTTGATGTCCCCGCGCGGAAACGTCCGGTAGCGCACCTCGGTAATGGCGTCGACCGAACACTGGCTGGCGGTCTGGAAGATGAGAGCCGCCGAGACCAGGTCGCCGGGCAACAGAAACGACAGGATCTGCCGGCGGCCGTCCGACAAGGTTATCGCCGTCGCCGCCCAGCCCTGGCAAATGACCGGCACGCGTTCGACCGTTTCGCCCTCGCGCCAGATCGACCGGCGCGCCGGCGCGGTGTGATCGTGAATGGCGGAGGCCGGCAACGCAGCCGCGAGCGCCGCCTGGGTGAGGCCATTGCAGAGATTGTTGCTGAACACCGGGCACGCGCCGCATGAGGCGGGACCGTTCGCTCTGTTCGTCGGGATATCGTGCGGCGTGGCGTTCATGGTTCAAGCACACACGGTCTAATGCGCCAGCGCGGCGTCGAGCGCCTGCGCCAGCCGGGTACTGGAAAAGGGCTTCTCGAGGAAGTTGATGTTTTGAACCTTGAGCCATTTGCGGTGTTTCTGGGTCGGGTCGTAGCCCGACATGCACAGCACGCCCATGTTCGGCCGCGCCCGCATCGCTTCCTTCACCAGAGCGACGCCGTCGAATCCGCCGGGCAGGACGATGTCCGTCAAGGTAATGTCGATATTGGCCGGCGACGCGATCAGGTCGATGGCATCCATACCGTTGGCGACGGCGTGCACCTTATAGCCAAGGTGGCGGAGTTGCGCGGCGGTGACGACGCGCACGTCCGGATCGTCTTCGACCAGCAACACGGTCTTTTCGCGCCCGGGCGCGGACGTGCCGGGGACGAGATCGGCCTCGTCGCTCCGACTTTCGGAGGCGACACGCGGCAACGTAATGGTGATCGTGGTGCCGTTGCCGGGCGAGCTCTCGATTTCGATTTTGCCGCCCGATTGTTCGACGAAGCCTTGCACCATGCTCAAGCCGAGGCCGCTGCCCAGCCCGTCCGCCTTGGTGGTGAAAAACGGCTCGAAGGCGCGACTGCGCACCTCGTCGGTCATGCCGGCGCCGCTGTCGCTGATGGTGATGAGGACTTCCTCGCCCAGCGGCCAGCGCGGCGAACCCGCCGCGCTTTCCGACGTAACCGGCTGGCATCTGGTTGCGATAATCAACTGGCCGCCATCCGGCATGGCGTCGCGCGCGTTGAGCGCCAGATTGAGCAGCGCATTGGCCAACTGATTGCGGTCGACGGAAATGACCGCGGCCTTGGCGTCGAGCTGCGTCACCATGTCGATGCCCTGGCCGAGCGTGCGTTGCAGGAGCCGCAAGGTGTCGAGCACCAGTTGGTCGATGTTGGTCGCCTCGGCGCGCAAGGGCGACTGGCGCGAGAATGCCAGCAGCCGGCGCACCAGCTCGCGGCCGCGCCGGGTCGCGCGCAGCGCCGCGTCGATCAGTTCGGGTTCAGCGGTGAGGCCGCGCGCGGCCGCGCTGTCGACGAACTCCAGGCTGCCGCCGATCACCGCCAGCAGGTTGTTGAAGTCGTGGGCGATGCCGGCAGTCAACTGGCCGACCGCTTCCATCTTCTGCATCTGCCCGAGAGTCATCTGCGCTTCCTCCCGCCGGCGCATTTCCTTGGCGAGTTCGGCGGTGCGTTCGCCGACCCGGGCTTCCAGTTCCTGATTGGCGCGCGCCAGCGTTTCCTCGGCGCGTTTGCGAATGGTGATGTCCTGGAGCGTGCCGAAAACGCCGGTGATGAGGCCGTCGTGGTCGCGCACCGGCGTCGCCCAATATTCGACGTCGATCGGCGCGCCATCGCTGCGGAAGGCGCGCAACGTCACATGCGGGATTTCCTGACCGGCCATCGCATTGTGGCGAATTTCCTCCAGGAAATGCCGGTCGTCGGGATGGATCAATTCCAAAGTGCCGCGCAAGGTCGGCGTGAACTTGTCGGGCGATAGCCCGTAGATGCGGTAAATCCCGTCCGACCAGATCAGGGTGCCGGTGGCGCGATCGATCTTGTAGTGACCCAGTAAGGCCATGCGTTCGGCGCGTTCAAGATTGGTGTGGCTTTCGTTGACGGCGGCTTCCGCGCGGCGGCGCTCGGTGACGTCGGTCATGCTGCCAAGCATGCGAACCGGACGGTTGGTTTCATCGCGCAACGCCTTGCCGCGGCTATGGACCCAGCGATACTCGCCATTCTTGTGGCGCAGCCGGAATTCAAGATCGTAGGGCTTGTCTTCATCCAGATGTGCGCGGGTCGCCTCGGCGACGCGGGGCCTGTCGTCGGGATGGATGAGGTCGATGAACATGGAATTGCGACTGCCGATTTCATCGTCGCCGTAGCCGACGATGGCGTTCCAGCGCGGCGAGCGGTAATCGGTCCCGTCGACGATGTTCCAGTCCCAGATGCCGTCATTGACGGCGGCTTCGACAAGCCGGTAGCGCTCTTCGCCGCGCCGCGCCGTATCCTGCGCCCGCAGCAATCCGTCCACGGCATCTTTCAGCTTGCGCTCGTGCGCCATCCCCGACCGGATCGCAATGAGGATGGCAAGAGTGAGCATCAGCGCGATGCTCCAATAGAGCATGGCTTGGCCGTTGGCGTGCCGGAAAATTTCCGCCTCGGCGATGGCGACAAAAGCAATGAGCGGGAAGTTTTCAAGCGCGCGATAGGAAACCAGCCGGCTGACGCCGTCGTGCCGTTCCGGTGCGTTCCAGAAGACGTCCGCCGGAGCCCGTGCGGCCCGTGTCAACAGTCCGGAATCCGAAGGCAGTTGCCGGCCGGCGGCTCCGACGTCCAATTTGCCGTTGACGATGCGCGTGCGCACGATGCCATCGCGCCCGACGAGGCCGAAAGTGCCGTTCGCGCCCAGATTCAGTCCGACCGCCGCCTTGCCAAGTTCGCTTGGATTAATCAACGCCACGACAACGCCACCAAAGGTCCCGTCCGGCGCAGTGACGCGGCGCGACACCACGATCGCCATGGTGCCGGAAATCTTCAGGGGGAACGGTGCGCTGATGTAGAGCTCGTCCAGGCTGGACGTCATCTGGTGCAGAAAATAGTCACGCTGGGAAAAATCGGCGCCGACGATTTCCCGAGGGGAGCCCTGTTCAGCCGTATAGGTGGCGTCGACTGCTTTGCCCTTGCCGTCGACGATGACGAAATTGAACGTCAGGTCGTTCTTGGCCGACGACGCATCGATCCAGTTGGCGATGCTAAATCCCGCGGGGCTCTGTTGATACGAATTGCGCAGGAACAGCAACGTGGCGTCGACGCTCTGAAAGATATGCGAGTAAGATTTATCGATGATGCGGACGAGATTGTCGCCCTGCCGTTTGGCGCCTCTCTCCGCTTCGTGGCGATCGCTGACGATGAGAAAAACAAGGACGCCATAGATCGCCACCAGCATGGCGACGCCGAGATAGGTGACGGGCTGGGCCAAAGTCCGCGCGATCGCATGCGCTTTGCCGTGGTCGAACAGGCGTCGCAGCGACACATATCCCCTGCGGCGAGGTTCGGCTGTCATTGAATGCCGGCCTTCGCAGCTATCGCAGTATGGGGCACGGGCGGGAGTCTCCGTGGGCTGCAATGCCCACGAATCGAACGTATCCCAGCGCCTATGGCAGGCATAAGGAGCCGGCGCAGTTATTCACACGGATTGTGCGGATTTGCTGCTCCGGCGGTCGCTTAGGAATCTCTCGCGGTATTGAGCCAAGTTGCGCCTACGCCGTGATAAATGTCCCATTGCGCAATTCGGAGACGGCTTGGGCGAGTTCGGCCTGCGTGTTCATCACGATCGGCCCATACCAGGCTACCGGTTCCTCGATCGGCTTGCCCGACACCAGCAGGAAGCGCATGCCCTTGTCGCCGGCCTGCACGGTAACCTCGTCGCCGCGGTCGAACAGCACCAGCGAACGGTCGCCGGCCGGCTCGCGGAACACGATTTCCTGGCCGTCGACTTCCTTTTCGGTCAGCACGCCGAACGGCTTGGAGGCATAGGCGAACTGGCCGTCGCCTTCGAAGATATAGGCAAAGGCGTGACGTTCGACTTCGACCTTGAAGGTCTTGCGCTTGCCCGGCGGCACGAAGATGTCGACGTAACGCGGATCGGCGGCGACGCCTTCGACCGGACCTTTCTTGCCCCAGAATTCACCGCTGACAATGCGCGCGACGGTGCCGTCATCGTCGATGAGTTCCGGGACTTGCGACCCCTTGATGTCCTGATAGCGCGGCGCCGACATCTTCAGCGACGCGGGCAGGTTGGCCCAGAGCTGGAAGCCGTGCATGCGGCCTTGCGCGTCGCCCATCGGCATTTCCTGATGCATGATGCCGCGGCCCGCGGTCATCCATTGCACATCGCCTTTGCCGAGCGTGCCGTGACTGCCGATGCTGTCTCTATGTTCTACCGAGCCTTCGAGAATGTATGTGACCGTCTCGATGCCGCGATGCGGATGCCACGGAAAACCGGCGAGATAGTCGTCCGGACGATCGTTGCGGAAATCGTCGAACAGCAGGAACGGATCGGTCTCCTTGGTGTCGCCGAAGCCGAAGGCGCGGCGCAGCTTGACGCCGGCGCCTTCCATCGTCGGCGTGGACTGAACGATGCGTTTGACGGGACGGATGGACATGACGTTTATCCTTCTCTTGTGCCCTTGTTATTTTGCCGCGAACTTCGCCGCGAAGGCGGCGAATTTGTCGATGTAGGCCTTGAGGAAGTCGCGCACGCCGGCGTCGGTGACTTCGTTCGCGGCGTCGATCAGCTCCGGCTTGAACCCAATATAGGCTTCGCCGCCCATCAGATTGAGATCGGGAAGGCCGCCGAGCACCGCGCGCAGATGCTGCTGCGCCACCGCGCTGGAGATGGCGCCGCCCGACGTACCGGTGATGGCGGCGGGCTTGCCCGGCCATGACGACTTGCCCCAGGGCCGCGTACCCCAATCGATGGCATTCTTCAGCAGAGCCGGCATCGACCGGTTATGCTCGGGCGTCACGAACAGCAGCGCGTCCGAGCCTTCGACCGCGGCCTTGAAGCGGGCGACCGGGGCGGGCACCGGGGTCTCGAAATCCTGATTGTACATCGGCAGATCGTCGATCTGGATGAAGGCCGGCTCGAAAGCATCGCCGCCGAGCCGGACAAGCGCCTGCGCCAGCTTGCGGTTGATCGATTCCTTGCGGCTGCTGCCAACGATGACGCCGAGCTTGAGTTTAGACATGTGAGATCCTATGTGTTGGTTCGTTGGTTACGAATGATTACCAAGGCTAGATAGATGACCATGGGAAACCCACAAGAAGGCACAGATCAGATACCCGGTAACCTCGATGTGCCCGAGGCCTGCCGGGCGGTCAGCGAGGTGCTGTCGCGGGTCGGCGATAAATGGACGGTGCTGGTGGTGTCGACGCTGGGCGACGGGCCGAAGCGCTTCAACGAATTGCGCCGCGCGCTCGGCAGCATTTCGCAGCGCATGCTGACCTTGACGGTGCGCGCGCTGGAACGCGACGGCCTGGTGACGCGCACGGTGTTTCCGACCAATCCGCCAAGGGTGGATTACGAGCTGACCGATCTCGGGCGCTCGCTGCTCGAGCCGGTGAGTGCGCTCGGCTCCTGGGCGCGGCACAACCGGCCGGCCATCCAGATGGCGCGGCAGCGCTTCGACGCCAGCGAGAAAACACAGAAAAAGTAAGTCATTTCCGCCGGGAAACCGCGGGCGCGAACCCTGGAAAAATGCCGCACTTGTGTCGCTTGCTTGACATGCGCGATGGCTACACAGTGTCACCCAAAGGTGCTCTACTACCTTTTCGGCATTTGAAAAGGATGCGCTTGGTGCCGCGTTATTTCTTTCACTTTTCGGATGGGAAGCGCCGGTTTTCCGACACGGAAGGCCGTGACCTCACCGGCATGGCGGCGGCGCGGACTGTGGCTGTCAATCAGGTGCGCGATCTTAAAGCGGCGATGTGCGACCCCGGCATTCAGGATCTGTCCGGCTGGAGCATGACGGTGGTCGACGGCGACGGCGCCGTCGTGTTCGAGACCGGCTTCGATCTGAAAGTGCGCGGCGCCAAGGGATGAGGGCTTGGGCTGAGGCCTTGCCCGGCGCTGCTGCCGCTGGCCAAAAATATTTTCGATATTTTTCCTCGGCCGGCTGAAAAGTTTTCTGAAAAAATTTGTTGCTTGGGCCGCGCCGGCGCCGGGACAAGCGCGGTATGTTCTTGGAATATAATCAGTTTCGCGGCCGTCGTGTCGCTTGAAGAGTTTTATCTAAAAGTCCTAGGACCATATTGACAGCGTGACGCTGGTCGGCTATACATTGGGCATGCTCCACAGTTGCGACCGGGAAGTTCCCCGGGCGGGGCGGAACGGTTGGCCGGCTGGCTGCGTTGTCTCCGCAAACCCCAAATTTCGAGGAGCGACAATGGCTAAAGTGGAAAACGGACAGATCACCGAGAGCACGACCGAGGCGCGCGCCGGGGAAACCAGCGGCCATGTGCGGTGGGTGCTTTTGATCAGCACCTTCTCGGTCGCGGCGATTTTCGCCGGGATGCTGGCCTATTACCTCGGTTAAGGCGGCCGCGCCGCCCACGAATAGCGCGCTGACCTAACGCGCCGATGGAGCAACAGTTTTGACGCGCCGGATTTTTCCGGCGCGTTTTTTATGGGGGAGGGACGCATGCCGCCAAGAAAGCAGGTCGCGCCTGAACGGATCGCCGAAGGCAAGTATCTCTACGAGGAAACGCTGACGCCGACCGATGAGATCGGCAAGCGGATGGGGCTTTCGCGCTCGGCCTTCTATCTGCGCGTCAAGGAATGGGGCTGGACGCAGCGGCGCTACAGCCACGGCCTTGGCGAAGAAAACGCAGCGCCGATCTTGCCGCCGCCTCCGCCCGCCGTCGTTCTTCCGGCTGCCGATGCCGAGCCGCCGGCTGCCGCACCCGAGACGACAAGCGTTGCGGCGCCGAGCGAAGAACCGAGCGACGAGCCGGCCGGCGCGTTCGAGTTGCGGGCGCGCAACTACGCGCGCGCTTGCGCCGCCGTCGGACGCCAGATCGCGATCATCGAAGGCATTCAGACGACCTTGATGCCGGTCCAGCCGCCACAGGCCGAGCGATCCGCGCGCGTGCTGGCCACGCTGAACAGAACGCTGCTCGAAATCACCGAAGCGACCAAGCCCGAAAGCGTGGATGCCGATGACGCCGATGATGACGATGCCATCCCCCAGGACATCGACGAATTCCGTGAACAGCTTGCGCGGCGTATTCGAGGCCTGGTTGACGCTGAGCGACGAGAGCAAGGGCCGGGTGCTGGCGCGGTTGAGACGGCTTGATCAAAGTTTCGTCCGCTTCGACTTCGACACTTTTGCCCACGCGCATCAGAAGCCGCCGGCGCACGCCAACAACGGCAAGGACTGGCGCACCTGGCTGATCCTCGGCGGGCGCGGCGCCGGCAAGACCCGCGCCGGCGCGCAATGGGTACGCGGTGTCGCGCTTGCCGATCCAAAGGCGCGCATCGCGCTGGTCGGCGAGACCGAGCACGAAGTCCGCTCGGTGATGATCGAAGGCGTGTCCGGATTGCTGGCGGTGCACCGCTGCAGAGAAAGGCCGCGATGGATTCCCACCCGCCAGCGGCTGGAATGGAAGAACGGCGCGGTGGCGGAAGTGTTTACGGCGGAGAATTACGAAGGCCTGCGCGGCCCGCAATTTTCCGCCGCCTGGTGCGATGAGCTTGCCAAGTGGCGTCAGGCCCGCGACAGGGTGATGGCGGGCGCCTTCGCCGCGACGTTGCGGCAGCGGCCGGTGCGGCGCGTGCCGATGCTGTTTCAGCACGATCCGGCGGAACCGGTCGGCGTCTGGCTGGAGCTGCGCGAGGACCATCGCGGGCTTTATGCGCGCGGCCGGCTGATCCCTGAAGTCGCGCGCGGCCGCGAGCTTCTTTCTCTTTTAAGGGAAGGCGCGATCGACGGCCTGTCGATCGGCTTTCGCACGGTGCGCGGCCGCATCGATCCGAAGACGCGGGTGCGCAGTCTTCTTGCCGTGGACCTGTGGGAGATTTCCATCGTCACGTTCCCGCTGCTGGCGGGGGCGCGCGTGCGCGCGGTGAAGGCGGCGAACTCCCCGCCCAAACCTTCATCGCTGCGCATGCGCGCCGAACAGGACTGGCGGGCAGTGATGGGGGGGGCTGCCGCTACCCCTTCTTCACCGCGCCAAACCTGCCACCACCCAGCGCGCCGTCGCTGACCAGTTCGACGAAGCGGACGTAGCTTTCATAAAACGCATCGTGGCCCGAGGCCGTGCCGGCCGCTTGCGTCTCGCCGCGCAGCTTGATGTACATGGCGAGGCGCACTTTGAGGATTTCGGCCCAGCTTGCGGTCAAGTCCTCGACCGATGTAACAGTGAACCCGGTATTCTCGATCAGCGCGCGGTAAGTGGCCAGATCGCACAGATTGGTGGCGGCCATGCCTTGCCACATCAAGTCGGCATCGGCCGGCGACAGAGCGCGGTGCGCGATCCAGTCGGTGAAGGCGAGGCGGCCGCCGGGTTTGAGAATGCGATAGGCTTCCGCCAAAGTGCGCGCCTTGTCGGGCACATGCAGGAATGCTTCCTGGCTGACGACGGCGTCGACGCTGCCGTCGGGAAGAGGCACCTGCATCACGTTGCCTTCGATGACGCGCACTTTGTCGTCGAGGCCAACGAGGCGCGTGAGTGCCGCGGCGCCTTTGACCCGCGCCGGCGTCAGTTCGATGCCGGTGACGTCGGCACCATAACGGTGCGCGAGATAGCGCGCCGGTCCGCCAAGGCCGGCGCAAAAATCAGCAACGCGGCTGCCGGGGCCGATGGCGGCCAACGCGGCGAGCGCGTCGTTGACGGCGAGCCCGCCGTAATGATCCTGATCGTGCGCGAACAGGTCTTCGGGCGACACATTGTCGAGATGGCCGCGCGCGGATTTGAGCTTGGCGACGATGATGTCGGCCGAAATAGGATGGCGCTCGTAGAAGTCGATCGCCGAACGGATCGCGGTCGCCATCTGTATTCCTCGATGTGACGGGAAGGCTTAGAAGCAGAGATTGGTCATCACGTTGCCGCGCTTGTCCTTGAGCACATAAGGACATTCGATGCG
>JAUSBQ010000293.1 GCA_030651965.1 Pseudolabrys sp.
CATTACCGTAACGCCCGGCGCTGCCATTACAGCCGCCGGCAGCGGCATAATTCTTATGGCTCGAGAAAACAGCACCGCGACGGTCAATTCGGCGCAAGACATCAACGCCGGTTTTGGTTCTGGCATCAGCATAAATGCAGAACAGGGCAGTCAAGTGGTCAACGTTACCGCCGGAACGATTTCCGGCGGTCTCGGGGTCAGCCAATACAGCGCCGTCGGCGGGCTGATGACGTTCAACATGAGCGGCGGTACGATTCTGGGATCGAGGGCCACATCGGACGCCGCCGCGGTTTCCGCCAATCAGAACTTGACCGGCGACATCGTCATCAACCAGACCGGCGGCACGATCGGTCTGGCCGGGACGCCGACGGCGGCTGCCGGCATTCTTGGCAAAACGCACGGGGCCGGCACGATCGATATCACCGCAGACAGGATCGTTGCCGCTTCCAACGGCATCGACGCGCGGGTCGACGGGGTGGGGACCGTCGGTGTCGTGGCCTTCGGCGCGGTCGATTCGGCCAATGCTTCGGCCCTGCGCACCTCCGCTGAAACCGGTGCGACCACAATCACCATCCGTAACCGGATGACCGGCGGTTCGGCTTCGGCGGGCGTGGTGCGCGCGACATCGACGACCGGGACGATATCGATCACCAACGCCGTCGCCGGCTTCATCGGCAGCAACCTGGCGTCGCCGGAAACGCAGATCGCGATTTTCACCAGCGGCGGCCCGACTGACTTCATAAATTATGCCATGTTCACCGGCCGGATGATCCTGGGTAATGCCACCAATACGGTGAACAATACCACCATCTGGAACACCAACGGCGTCAACGATTTCGGCAGCGGCACCACGACCTTCACCAACGGCGGCACCCTGAATATCGGTGCGGCCGCGAGGTTCACGGGCGGCACTCTGATTGTGAACAACACCGGGCTCGGCAACATCATCGGCCCGCTCACGATCGACACCGGAACATGGTCCAATAACGCCCTGATCACCGGCGACGTTACGCTGAACGGCGGCGTGCTCGGCGGCACCGGCACCATCGTCGGCACCACGACCGTCAACAGCGGCGGTGTTTTCGCGCCGGGCAATTCGATCGGCACCACCAACGTCACCGGCAATGTCGACTTCGCCGGCGGCACCTACCGCGTCGAGTTCTCGGCCGTAGCCGCCGATAAAACCGTTGCGACCGGCACCGCCACCCTGACCGGCGGCACGGTGCAGATGGTTCAGATCGGGTCCGGCTTCACCATCGGGCAGAGCTACAATATCTCACTGCCAATGGCGGTCTCGGCGCCACGACATTCGCCGGACTGACGACGGCGGGGTCGGTGATCGGGCATCTCGTGTACGATCCGACCAATGTTTACTTCCTCATCGACTCGATCGGCATCGCCAATCTTCTTGTCCCCGGCACGATCAATCAGCGTAATGTGGCCGGCGGCATCGACAACGCATTGATCAACGGCGCGGCGGTCGGCGTGTTCGCGCCGGTATTGTCATTGCCGGGCGCCGCACTCGGCACCGCGCTCGATCAATTGTCGGGCGAAGTTGGCACCGGCGCGCAGCGCAGCGCCAGCAACATGGCTGGCCAGTTCCTCGGGTTGATGGTCGATCCGTTCATCGACGGCCGCGACAGCGATAGCGGCACTATCGGCGCGATCGGCTTTGCGCCGGAGCGATCGGCAAGTCTTCCGGCCGAGGTCGCGTTCGCATATGCCGGCGTCCTCAAGCCGGCGCCGAAGCAGCCATCTTTCAGCCAGCGCTGGAGCGTGTGGGCGGCGCCATTCGGTGGCTACAACGAGACAGCCGGAGATACGTCGGTTGGTTCCAGCGATTTGACGGCGCGCACCTTCGGCGTCGCCGCCGGCGTCGACTATCGCTTGACGCCTGACACCACCATCGGCGTGGCACTGGCGGGCGGCGGTTCCAACTGGAGCATGGCCCTTGGCAGCGGCAGGAGCGATGCATTTCAGGCCGGCGTCTACGGCATTTCGCGGTTTGGCGCCGCCTATATCTCCGGCTCCGCCGCTTTCGGCAATCATTGGATGTCGACTGACCGCACCGCCTTTGGCGGTAGCCGTCTGACGGCTGACTTCAACGCGCAGGTGTATGGCGGACGCATTGAGGCCGGCTATCGCATTCCGATGATCGTGGGAACGCTGACGCCTTATGCCGCGCTGCGGGCCATGGCGATCAATATCGGCAGCTATGCCGAAACAGGTGGCGGCTTCGCGCTCAACGTCGCTTCGCGTCGCGCGACCGAAACGCGGGGCGAACTCGGCGCACGTTTCGGCAAGCTGGTGCGGTTCAACAACATGCCGTTGAAGCTGCGCGCGCAAGCGGCCTGGGCGCATGACTGGATCAGCGATCCGTCGATGAGCGCGACATTCCAGGCCTTGCCGGGCTCGGGCTTTGTCGTCCACGGCGCGTCGGCGCCGAAGAATCTGGTGCTGGCGTCGGTCGGCGCCGAACTGCAACTGACGCCGGCTTGGCAGCTATCGACCAAACTCGAAAGCGAATTCGGCAAAGGCTCGCAAACCTATGGCGGTACGGCGGCCTTGCGGTATCGCTGGTAGCGCGTCACACGGGCGTCATGAATCGTCCTTAGGGCCGGACAGCGGCCATTGTCGGCGCCGCCGGGACGGCGCTCATGCACTGGTGGCAATCCGGCGTCATCTATCAAATCTATCCGCGCTCGTTCCAGGATACGAACGGCGACGGCGTCGGCGATCTCAAAGGCATCGCGGCGCGCCTGCCATATCTCGTGGAGCTCGGCGTCGACGCGATCTGGCTGTCGCCGATCTTCGTCTCGCCGATGGCCGACTTCGGCTACGACATTGCCGACTACACCGGCATCGATCCTTTGTTCGGCACGCTCGATGATTTCGACGCGCTGCTCGGGCGGGCGCATGCGCTCGGGCTGAAGGTGTTGCTCGACTTCGTGCCCAACCACACCTCAAACCGGCATCCCTGGTTTGCCGAAAGCCGGGTGTCGCGGCAGTCGGCCAAACGCGAATGGTACATCTGGCGCAATGGCGCATCGGAAGGCGGGCCGCCGAACAACTGGCTGTCGGAATTCGGCGGCTCGGCGTGGGAATACGACGCGGCGAGCGACCAGTATTTCTATCACGCCTTCTTGCGCGAGCAGCCGGACCTGAACTGGCGCAATCCGGCCGTCCGCGCGGCGATGCACGACGTCATGCGCTTCTGGCTCGACCGCGGCGTCGACGGTTTCCGCGTCGACGTGATCTGGCACCTGATCAAGGACGAAGCCTTCCGCGATAATCCGCCCAACCCGGACTTTTCCGACGGCGAGCCGGCCTATCGCGCGCTGCTGCCGCTCTATTCGACCGACCGGCCGGAGGTGCACGAGGTCGTGCGCGAACTGCGGGCGGTGATCGATGAGTTTCCCGATAGGGTGCTGATCGGCGAAGTCTATCTGCCGGTCGAAAAACTGGCCGCCTATTACGGCGACAATCTCACCGGGGCGCATCTGCCGTTCAATTTCGCGCTGATCGAGACGCCGTGGCGGGCGGATGCGATCGCGTCCCTGATCGATCGTTACGAAAATTCTTTGCCGCCCGGCGCCTGGCCGAACTGGGTACTTGGCAATCACGACCGGCCGCGCCTGGCCAGCCGCATCGGCGCGGAGCAGGCGAGGGTGGCGGCGATGTTGTTGCTGACGTTGCCGGGCACGCCGTTTCTCTATTACGGGGACGAGCTCGGCATGACCCAGGCCGCGATCCCGCCCGGCCGCATCCGCGATCCCTGGGGCATCAACGTGCCCGGCCTCGGCCGCGATGGCTGCCGTACGCCGATGCCGTGGGCCGCCTCGGCCCTGGCAGGTTTTTCGACGGCCGAGCCCTGGCTGCCTCTCGCCGACGATTCGGGGCCCTGCAACGTGGAATCGGCCGGCGCCGACCCGGCTTCGCTCCTTAACCTCTATCGCAAACTGCTGGCGCTTCGCCGGGCCCATCCCGCGCTGGCCGAGGGCTCCTATCGGCCAGTGGCCCAGTCGGGGAATGTTCTTGCCTATGAGCGGGTGCTGGCTTCCGAGCGCCTTCTGATGGCGCTGAATTTCGGCTCGAAAACTGAAAATACTGACGCAATATCAAGCACTTGCCGGGGAACGTGGCTGCTCTCCTCGGCCGTTGACCGACCCGGCGGACCAGCCGCCGGGCCGCTCGTCTTGCGGCCGCACGAGGGCGTCATCATATCGCTCGGGTAGCCCGCCCGCGGCGCCGGCAAGCGCTCCGGAGCCCCGGTTTTTCGGCCCTTTTCGCCTTGACTTGGGGGTACCAGGCCGATACATACGCGGCACTTAACGGCAGGCGGTGAGCTTCGCTTGCTTCGGAACGGCCGCCCGGCCAAATCACTGAGAACGCTCAATTTTCTCTTTGACAGGCTGGCGCAATCGCCTCGACGAATGAAGCTCAGACGCTGCCGCTGACAGCCACTGTCAGGTTACGGACTAAACGGCTGCTTGGTCGTGCAAACGACTTTGCGGTTGTCAGAACTGGAAAGAGCGCCCCCGCGATTGATGCGGATGGCGCGATTTCGTTTTGCGTGTCGATAAGGCACGGAAGAAGAACGCGCGGGCCGCAAGGCTCAAACAATTCCGGGCCCTTCGGCCCAGCAAGTAACGAAGGCGAACGATGCCGACGATCAACCAGCTGATTGCCAACCCGCGGCAGCCGCTCAAGACCCGCAACAAGGTCCCGGCGCTGCAGTCGAGCCCGCAGAAGCGCGGCGTTTGCACGCGCGTCTATACGACGACCCCGAAGAAGCCGAACTCGGCGCTGCGTAAGGTCGCCAAGGTTCGTCTCACCAACGGCTTCGAGGTGATCGGCTACATCCCGGGCGAAGGCCATAACCTGCAAGAGCATTCCGTGGTCATGATCCGCGGCGGCCGCGTCAAGGATTTGCCGGGCGTGCGCTATCACATCCTGCGCGGCGTCCTCGATACGCAAGGCGTCAAGAACCGCAAGCAGCGCCGGTCCAAATACGGCGCCAAGCGTCCGAAGTAAGGGTCAGATCCATGTCTCGTCGTCACGCCGCAGAAAAACGCGAAATTACGATTGATCCGAAATTCCAGTCGGCAGTCGTGTCCAAGTTCATGAATGCCGTCATGTACGACGGCAAGAAGTCGGTCGCCGAAGGCATCGTTTACGGTGCGCTCGAGACGATCGAAACCAAGACCAAGGCGAACCCGCTCGCCGTGTTCCAGCAGGCCCTCGACAACGTCATGCCGTCGATCGAAGTGCGGTCGCGGCGCGTCGGCGGCGCCACCTATCAGGTGCCGGTCGAAGTGCGCACCTCGCGCCGTCAGGCCCTCGGCATCCGCTGGATCATCTCGGCCGCGCGCGACCGCAACGAGCGCACCATGACCGAGCGTCTCTCGGCCGAACTGCTCGACGCATCCAACAATCGCGGCAACGCGGTCAAGAAGCGCGAAGACACCCACAAGATGGCGGAAGCCAACCGGGCGTTCTCGCATTACCGCTGGTAGTAGCGGCGAACTTATTCAGGAAGCAGATTAGATATGCCCCGTCTCCACGCCATTGAGGACTACCGCAACTTCGGCGTCATGGCTCACATTGATGCCGGCAAGACCACGACCACCGAGCGGATTCTCTATTATACCGGCAAGAGCCACAAAATCGGCGAGGTGCATGAAGGCGCCGCGACGATGGATTGGATGGAGCAGGAGCAGGAGCGCGGCATCACCATTACGTCGGCCGCGACGACCGCGTTCTGGAACGGCAAGCGCCTCAACATCATCGACACTCCCGGCCACGTCGACTTCACCATCGAAGTCGAGCGCAGCTTGCGCGTGCTCGATGGCGCTGTCGTCGTGCTCGACGGCAACCAGGGCGTCGAACCGCAGACCGAGACCGTCTGGCGCCAGGGCGACAAGTACCGCGTGCCGCGCATCGTCTTCGCCAACAAGATGGACAAGATCGGCGCCGACTTCTTCAAGTGCATGGACGACATCAAGTCCCGCCTCGGTGCCAAGCCGATCGCGATCCAGCTCCCGATCGGCGCTGAGAGCTCCTTCAAGGGCCTCGTCGACCTGGTGCGCATGAAGGGCGTGATCTGGGAAGACGAGGCGCTCGGCGCGAACTACAAAGACATCGAAATCCCGGCCGACATGGCCGAAGACGCCAAGAAGTATCGCGAGATTCTGATCGAAGCCGCCGTCGAACTCGATGACGTTGCGATGGCTGCGTTTTTTGAAGGCAAGGAGCCGGACGAGGCGACCCTCAAGGGCCTCATCCGCAAGGCCGTCATCACCGGCGCTTTCTTCCCGGTGCTCTGTGGCTCGTCCTTCAAGAACAAGGGCGTGCAGCCGCTGCTCGACGCGGTCGTCGATTTCCTGCCGTCGCCGCTCGACGTGCCGCCGATCCACGGCATCAATCCGGACAACGGCGAAGACGTGATCCGCGAGCCGAAGGACGACGCGCCGCTGTCGCTACTCGGCTTCAAGATCATGGACGACCCCTTCGTCGGCACCATCACCTTCTGCCGCATCTATTCCGGTACGCTTTCCAGCGGCACCGGCGTCATCAATTCGACCAAAGAGCGCAAAGAGCGCATCGGCCGCATGTTGCTGATGCATGCCAACAACCGCGAAGACATCAAGGAAGCCTTTGCCGGCGACATCGTCGCGCTGGCCGGCCTCAAGGAAACCCGCACCGGCGATACGTTGTGCGATCCGAAGCACCCGGTCATCCTTGAAAAGATGGAATTCCCGGAGCCGGTGATCGAAATCGCCATCGAGCCGAAGTCGAAGGCCGACCAGGAAAAGCTGGGCGTCGCTTTGGCCAAGCTCGCCGCGGAGGACCCGTCCTTCCGCGTGTCGACCGATCACGAGAGCGGCCAGACCATCCTCAAGGGCATGGGCGAACTGCATCTCGACATCAAGGTCGACATTCTCCGCCGCACCTACAAGGTCGACGCCAATATCGGCGCGCCGCAAGTGGCGTTCCGCGAGAAGGTCACCAAGAAGGTCGAGCATACCTACACCCACAAGAAGCAGTCGGGTGGTTCGGGCCAGTACGCCGAAGTCAAGTTCATCGTCGAACCGTCAGAGCCGGGCGCGCCGTTTGAATTCGTCAACGATACGGTCGGCGGCGCGGTGCCGAAAGAATACATCCCGGGTGTCGAAAAGGGTCTCGAGTCGGTTCTGGGCTCCGGTCCGCTGGCCGGCTTCCCGGTGGTCGATCTCAAGGTTACGCTGATCGACGGCCGCTATCATGACGTCGACTCGTCGGCGCTCGCCTTCGAAATCGCCTCGCGCGCCGGTTTGCGTGAAGCCATGCAGAAAGCCAAGCCGGTGCTGCTCGAGCCGATCATGAAAGTCGAATGCGTGACGCCGGAAGACTACACCGGCTCCGTGATCGGCGACTTGAACTCACG
>JAUSBQ010000198.1 GCA_030651965.1 Pseudolabrys sp.
GAATATTAGGCCCCTCGATCGGACACGATGGCCGGTGGTCGAACTCATTCGCCGCCGACCTCGTGCTCGACCAATCAAAGGGGATCGACATGATATCGCGCGGGTTTGGGATTGCCTTGGTCGCACTTTTCGCCACGACCGCAAGTGCCCAGGAATTAACTGTTTACACGGCGCTCGAAGCTGATCAGGTCAAGGCCTATCAAACCGCATTCGAGAAGGCCAATCCGACGGTCAAGATCCGTTGGGTACGCGATTCCACCGGCGTCGTAACAGCCAAGTTGCTGGCCGAGAAGTCAAATCCGCAGGCCGACGTCGTGTTCGGACTTGCTGCAACCTCGCTGATGCTGCTCGACAAAGAAGGCATGCTGCAAGCCTACGCGCCCGCCGGCGTCGACAAGATCAAGCCGTCGATGCGCGATCCTGCCAATCCGCCGAAATGGGTCGGCATGGACATCTGGGCGTCGGCGCTCTGCTTCAACACGGTTGAAGCCGGCAAGAAGAAAATTGCTGCTCCGAATTCCTGGGCCGATCTCCTGAAGCCGGAATACAAGGGCCAGGTCGCAATGCCAAACCCTGCCTCGTCGGGCACCGGCTATTTGATGGTGTCGGGTTGGCTGCAAATGATGGGCGAGGAAAAAGGCTGGAAGTACATGGACGGCCTCCATCAAAACGTCGCGGCTTATTCCCATTCCGGCTCCAAGCCGTGCCGTCAGGCCGCTGCTGGCGAGTATGCCGTTGGATTATCTTTCGAATACCGCGCTAACAAGACCAAGAAGGATGGCGCGCCGATCGAGGCCATCCTGCCGAGCGAAGGCCTCGGCTGGGACATGGAGGCGGCTGCCATCATGGCGACCACCAAGCATGCCGACGCGGCCAAGAAGCTCCTCGATTGGTCGGTGACGCCTGAAGCCAACGCACTCTACGCGCAGAATTTTGCGATCGTGGCGCTTCCCGGCGTTCAGGAAAAGCTCACGCACATTTCAGGCGATGTCGAAAAACTTCTGGCCAAGAATGATTTCGTCTGGGCGGCCGCAAACCGCGAGCGGATCCTCGGCGAATGGATCAAGCGTTACGACGGCAAATCTGAAAAGAAATGATCAGCGGTCCTTGCTGAAGTCGCAACCGAGCCCCGGGATTTCCGTCCCGGGGCTCGGCCTTGAGTACGGCATGAGTTGAGGATTGCGCAATGAACCAGCCAAGCGAGATTGCCGATCGTGACGGCCCCTACCTCAAGATTCGAAATGTTACGAAGCGTTTTGGCGATTTCGTCGCCTTGCAGGATGTTAATCTCGATATCAGGCGGGGCGAGTTTATATCGTTTCTTGGCCCGTCCGGATGCGGAAAGACGACGCTGTTGCGGGCGATCTCCGGACTTGACGTGCAGTCGGCCGGATCGATCGAACAAGACGGCCGCGACATTTCGAACCTTCCGGTCAATCAGCGCGATTTCGGCATTGTTTTTCAAAGCTATGCCTTGTTTCCAAACCTGAAGATCAAGGACAATGTCGGCTACGGCCTGGTATCGGCCGGCAAGTCTCGGACGGAAATCAAGTCTCGCGTGGCTGAGCTCCTGACTATGGTCGGCCTTGCCGACCAGGCCGAGAAATATCCATCCCAGCTCTCAGGCGGTCAGCAGCAACGCGTGTCGCTGGCGCGCGCGTTGGCACTGTCCCCGGGCCTTCTGTTGCTCGACGAGCCGCTGTCGGCTCTCGACGCGCGCGTGCGGGCCCGGCTGCGTGGCGAAATTCGCGAGCTTCAACAGAGGCTCGGTATTACAACCGTGATGGTGACGCACGATCAGGAAGAAGCTTTGACGATGTCCGACCGGATTGTCGTCATGAGCAAAGGCAAAATCGAACAAATCGGCACGCCGGACGAAGTCTATCGCTCGCCCGCCTCGCCGTTCGTCGCGGATTTTATCGGCCGCATGAACTTCATTCCGGGAACGCTGGTGTCCGGCACATCGGCGGACTGCAAAGGCGCTGTTCTGTCGTTCACCACCGCGTTGACCTATGTGCAAGGGACGCCCATCACCATTTGCCTGAGGCCCGAAGATATCGTTGTGCGCGATATCGCGTCCTCGTCGAACGCGGTCGATGTCGAGGTTGGCGTAATGGAGTTTATGGGCAATCATTTTGCTACCACGCTGCATGTCTCCGGAACGCATCTCAATGTATCCGCCGATCTGTCCATGAACGACGTCCGCGATCTCAGCATCAGGCCTGGCTCAAAAGTCAAAGCTGGTCTGCCGGCTGACCGCCTGCGCGTGTTCAGCACAACTTAGGTCCCGGCTGCGCGGGCATCTCACGCACCACGCGGACGTTAGACTGCACTTGTTCGAAGACTTTGGGAGACTTCAATGAGCACCGCCGCTTTGGAAGAGCCGTGGGCCACGTCGAGCGATCGCGGCGCGGTGGCGCCCGTGCGCCAGAGAATGAGCCGCGACGATCTCACCATGCGGATCGTACTTCTTCTATTGACAGGTTGGCTGGTCATTACTGTTCTGTTGCCGCTCGGCGCGCTGTTAATTAAGAGTTTTGAAGGAGCCGACGGCAGTTTCGTTGGACTTAGCAACTTCGCGCTGTTTTTCGCCAATCCGTCGTTGACGCAGTCGATTTCCAACAGCCTGACGATCGCGATCGTCAGCACCATCATTTGCGTGCTGCTATCGTTCGTTTTCGCGTATGGACTGATGCGCACTTGCATGCCCGGCCGCGGCATTTTCAGACTAATCTCGCAAGTCCCACTGCTGGCGCCGTCACTGCTTCCCGCCATCAGTCTGGTTTACCTGTTCGGCAACCAGGGCTTTGCCAAGTCGGTTATGTTTGGGTATTCGATCTACGGCCCGATCGGCATCGTTATCGGCGAGGTCTTTTGGACATTTCCGCATGCGCTCATCATCATGGTCACGGCGCTCTCCATATCGGACGCGCGGCTTTATGAAGCCGCCAGCGCGCTGAAAGCGAGTCCCTGGCGCACGTTCTGGACCGTGACAATTCCGGGCGCGCGCTACGGCCTGATCAGCGCAACCTTTGTGGTTTTCACGCTTGTCGTCACCGATTTCGGCGTACCGAAGGTCATCGGCGGGCAGTATAACGTGCTCGCCACCGATATTTATAAGCAGGTCATCGGGCAGCAGAATTTCCGCATGGGGGCGGTGGTTGGCCTGCTGTTGTTGCTGCCGGCGGTGTTCTCGTTTGCTATCGATCAATGGGTACAACGCAAGCAGTCGGCTGCGATGTCGTCTCGCGCGGTCGCCTACGAGCCGAAGCCTGATTTTGTCGTCGACACCGCCTTTCTGGTCATTTGCGGACTGATCGCAACCGCTATCCTGGTCGTCATTTTCACCGCGCTCTTTGCGTCGCTGGCGACGCTGTGGCCTTATAATCTTACACCGTCGTTCAAGAACTACGATTTCGACAATATGGATGGCGGCGGCTGGCAGAGTTTCTATAATTCCTTGCGGGTCGCCAGCCTCACGGCGGTATTCGGCACCGCGATCGTTTTTGCCGGCGCCTATCTGATGGAAAAGACCAGAGGCTTCGGGGCGGGACGGTTTGTGTTTCAGTTTTTGGCGCTGCTTCCGCTTGCTGTGCCCGGTATTGTCCTGGGCCTCGGCTATATCTTCTTCTTTAATTCGACCGCTAACCCGTTCAATTTCATCTACGGCACGACGACTATCCTTGTCGTCTGCACGATCGCTCATTTTTACTCGGTCGCGCATTTGACGGCAGTTACAGCGCTCAAGCAGATTGACCAGGAAATCGAAGTCGTTTCGTCATCCTTGCGCGTTCCGTTCTACCGGACGTTCTTTCTCGTTACCTTGCCGGTGTCGCTGCCGGCAGTCCTCGATATCGCCATGTACCTCTTCGTCAATGCATTGACGACGGTTTCTGCCGTTGTCTTTATCTATTCGTCGCAGACGACGCTGGCGTCCATTGCGGTCCTGAACATGGACGATGCCGGCGATGTTGCGCCGGCGGCGGCGATGGCGATGACGATCTTCCTTGCCGCGACCTTTGTGCGTGTTGTCTACACCGTACTGGTGCGCGGCGTCCTGGGCCGAACCCAAGCCTGGCGTCGCCGGTAACGCTGTCGCGCTTAACCGAAACGAGAGCATGATCGATGCCACCAACCGATTCTCAGTTGCATTTTGACGTCGCGATTATCGGCGCCGGCATTGTGGGTCTGGGACATGCGCTGGCGGCGGCCCGCCGTGGCAAGCGTGTTGTTGTTATTGATCGAGATGCACAGGCCAATGGCGCTTCGATCCGTAACTTTGGCTTTGTTACCGTCACAGGCCAGCAAAAGGGCGCTTGCTGGGAACGGGCCATGCGCTCGCGCGCCGTCTGGGGTGAGGTCGTCGACGCCGCGGGCATCGCGGTCGAACATACGGGGCTCTGCGTTGCCGCACGCCGGCCCGAGGCGCAACGGGTGCTTGAAGCGTTTCTCGAAACGGACATGGGCCGCGACTGCCGCTTGCTATCGCCTGCCGAAGCGCGCGAGAAAGTCCCGGCGTTGCGTGCGGAAGGCCTGGCTGGCGCACTGTGGTCGCCGCATGAAGCGCGGGTTGAAAGCCGCCTTGCTATCCCGAAGCTCGCAGCCTGGCTGGAAGCCACCCATGGTGTGACATTCCGGCGGAGTTGTTTGGTGAAGGACGTCGTCCCGCCACGGATCGAAACCTCGCAAGGCGTCATTTACGCCGACACCGCAGTTGTATGTCCCGGCGACAATTTTCTGGCGCTATTTCCGGAACGGATCGCCGCCTATGGCCTTACGGTGTGCAAACTTCATATGTTGCGGGTAACTTCGCCGTCGATCGATCGACTGGGCGCTGCTGTAATGTCGGATTTGGGCCTTGTTCGCTATCTCGGCTATTCCGAGTTGCCCGAGGCAAGCGCGCTCAGGGAGAGGTTGCAGACGGAACAGGCTGCGGCGCTCGATAACGGCGTCCACCTCATCGTGGTGCAATCGGCGGACGGCTCGCTGGTCGTCGGCGACAGCCATCATTATGGCGAGACCATGGATCCGTTTGCCCCGGCGGCCGTCGACGAACTTATCCTCGAAGAGTTCGATCATGTTCTCGATCTGCCACGTCGCGCGGTGAGTGAGAGATGGATCGGCACCTATGCCTCGGCGCCGGACAGGCTGATGCTGGTCGATCGACCTTCGGAAACCGTCCGCATTGTCATCGTCACCAGCGGCACGGGAGCTTCCACCGGATTTGCCATCGGCGAAGAAGTGATTGCCGAATTGTTCGGCTGACAAAATCGAGGAATGAGGACATGACGATTTCCGCCGTCATTTTCGACTGGGCCGGCACGATGCTCGACCACGGCTCGCGCGCTCCCATGGGGGCGTTCGTCAAGGTGTTCGCGGATTTTCAGGTTACCATTACGGTGGCCGAAGCCCGCGGCCCGATGGGCTTGCCGAAGCTCGAACACATCAAGGCGCTGCTGAAGCATCCCGACATTGCAGCGCGCTGGACGGAAGCGCATGGCAAAGCGCCGACCGATGACGATGCAAACCGCATCTTCGATGTCTTTGTCCCCCTCAATGCGGCGGTAGTGACCGATTACGCCGACCTCATTCCCGGCATTCTGGACATCCATGCCGAGTTGCGCGGGCGGGGTATCAAGATCGGCTCGACCACCGGCTATACCCGCGAAATTATGGAGCGGGTGCTGCCGCTCGCGACCGCCGCCGGACTTTCGACCGACAATCTGATTTGCGCTGGCGATATGCCGCTCGGCCGGCCGACGCCGATGATGATGTACAAGTGTTTTCTTGATCTGGCCGTCTGGCCGGCGGCGTCCGTGATCAAAGTCGACGATACCGAGGTCGGTATTGCCGAGGGCGTTAACGCCGGCTGCTGGACCATCGGCGTTGCGTTGTCGGGGAATGCCGCGGGCGTTTCGCATGACGAACTGGCCGCTTTGAGTGAAGCGGAGGTGTCGCAACTTCGGACGAAGGCCACGCGGCAGCTCGCGCGCTCCGGAGCGCATTATGTGATCGATAGCGTCGCGCAGCTCATGCCGGTCCTCGATGCAATCGAAGGCCGCCTCGCGCGCGGCGAGCGGCCATAGGCAAGTCGCCGATTGTGACGAGCGCCCCATGGTTGGTCAGCACGCGGGCTGTGACGTCAAGGCGGTGTACGTCACTGAGCGCGAGCGCCTTGCTCCATAACCTGCACCTGCAGTTCGCGCGGCGCGTCGGGATCATAAACAAATTTCTGACTGGCATCGAGATAGTCGTGCAGATGCACGACGGTCATGTCGTCGCTTAGAAAGATGACCGCATAGGCCGGCGGCTCGAGACTGGAAATGTTCTGACGCTTTGCCCGGAAGTCGAGCAATTCTGATGATTGGTGCCGCGCAACGCCGAAATTGGAATACCGCGCCAGCTCTTGGCGAAGAGGTCCGGAATGGTCGCGAATTGTTCAGCCGGAAAATAGTGCGTGGTGAGGCTGGAGAGAGAGTGGCGGAGAGAGTGGGATTCGAACCCGTAGGCCCCGGCTTCGCCGAGGCCGTCATATAGCGCGAAGCGGCGCGCAAGTCGCGCGCCGCCGCGCGCAGGACAACGTGGGTTCGAATGGCAGAACCTAGAGGCTGGCGGAGGGAGAGGAACCGGAATCCAACGGTCTCTCGCAGGATTGCGAATAATTTCGTTACGTTTCGATCGATTCACATCGACGTGATTTGATCAGCTCTTGCGCTGGTGGATGTCGGCCCGCAAAGCTGAGATTTCCTGACGCAAACTCGCTATGTCGCCCATCCCAGGAACTTCACTCTCCTGATCCTGCGCCTCCCGGCCGATGAAGAAGGTAGCGAAACTCGCCGTAATGTAGCCAAATACAACGATGCCATAGACCGACAAGAGAAATGCGAGCACGCGGCCTTCTGCTGTCGCCGGCCAAAAACCAGATCCCACGGTCGTCAGCAGCATTGCTGTCCACCATAACGCGTCTGCATAGGTCTCGAAACCGCCCTCCACCTCGCCAGCGGGTTCAAAGACGAGCATGCCGGCTGCTCCGAGCAACGCCACGGCCAGGGTCACCAGCAGTACGTAACCAAGCCCCCTCCGTCCAAGGCTGCGCCTGAGGGCATTCATGCTCCGGTTCGCGGTACCGACGATCTTCAGGAGCCTTAGCCCGCGAGCGACTCGCAAGATACGAAACACCTGAAGCACGCGAAACATGCGCAACGCAGGAAGAATGAGAGCCAGCAGAATAATTACATTGCTCCGGAGGAAAGTGAGCTTACTTGGCGCGATTACGAACCGGATCATAAAATCGCCGATAAAGATGATCCAGATGATTGTACCGAACACCTCGAACAGACCACCTTCACCCCATATGAGTTCTGCCAGCACCAGCACAAACCACACGAAGCTAAGCACGATCATCGGGATCTCGATCCACTCCTCAAGCTGTTTCAGGACAACCCAGCGCTCTTGCTCAAGAGCTTCCGCTTCGAAGGTCGAATTTTCACTCATAAGCGTCCTCCATTCTGAATGTCGCCACGCAACGACATGTCAATCTGCGTGCAACTGGCCCAACCCACGGCGATAACTCGGGCGCCACCAAACTAGGTGTGCCGGCTGTCGGAGCCGCATTGAGTCAACGGCGGCGGCATTTTCAGCGACCGGGACGGCTTAATTTTTGGCACGGCGCGACGTGAGCGAAGCAGGCCTCCCTGGTGGCGTAGTATTCAAGGGCTGACACCCAACGTGGTAGTTATCGACTCGGCGCTTGCGGCAAGTTCGATGGACTGCCCAGTTGAGGTGTAGTTCCTTGCACTCCAATGGACTTCTGAAGGCTCAACATGCTCTCCTGGCTTACCTGGATCGAACCGCGCCGAGGTCGGTCCAGATCAATGATGAGGTAGACGACCAGGGTTATGAGCATCACTAGAACGAATGCCGCGAGGGTTACCCGATGTCCGGCAATTCCCGATGCGAAGCCGAGTATGGCCGTCGTAATCAAGACCGTCGCAAACAGCAGGAAGATCACGACTTCCGGGACATGACGATCATTGGCCGCCTTTCTTGTGCCCGATGCATCGATGAGTTCGTTTAACGATTGGATGAAGAGCCCACTGGTGACGGGCCTTCCGTCCTGTTCCGCCGCGCTCACAGCCTGACTCCAGAGTTGCGCTTCAATCCGCTTTGCTTGTTGCAGCAGCGATTGGCGCTTTGCAGCGTCCGCGAAATCGACGCCGCCTTCCTGAATACGATTATCCAGGTATTGGCGAAGGAGAGCCTGCACGTCATCGTGCATTCCCCTGGGAAGAAGTTGCACCCTGAGATACGTGGTGCCGATGGCATTCGCTTCGGCCACAACCGCGCGGCTGCGATCATCATAGCGCTGCAGGGCCGCAGAAAATGTGAAAGCCAGCAACAGCGCCAGCAGGCCCAGCATCGAGACCAGAACGGCATTGGCTTGAGTGATCGCTTCAGTCGCGATCTCCCGTTTGCGACGACGGATCCGAATGCGAAAACTGATTTCGATGGAAAGCAGCATGCACAAAAAAGTACTGAGACGATCAAGATGCTGCTTTTGTCGTACATGATCTCACTCATGGCATGATGGCTTTCCAGGCGCACGTAGCTGCCTGATGGTTGCAAGTATAAGCCGTGGCCGCTTTCGAAGTCATCGCATTTGGCCCCAGGAGGGACTGCGTGCGCAGCGCAGGTTCTTATTCTTCAAATCGACCAGGGGGAGGTCTTGAGCGTCGTCCTGGATGGGCTTGTTCGCGTGCGGCCAGGCGCCGGCCAGAGTTGGGCTTTGTGCGCCGACTGACGTTACGGCAAACAAAACGAGGAGCAGAGCGTAGGCAAATCGCGGCATGACCATCGCGCCCGATCGTCCTTCCTACAGTTGAGCGACATCCAACAGATGACCGGAACGTTAAATATTGCATACTGACCGGGTCCGCAAAAGCCGGGTGGCGGCATCCCTGTATTCTTCTGGCGTAGCCCCGAACATTATTTGATTCATCTCAATGTCACTGCACCAATTCCCCTGACAATCAACAAATTTGGTGCCGTTCCGCAATGAGTATCGATCGTTCAAGGCTCGCTCGGCGATCAATGATTACGAGGTCACACTTGCTTGTGGCCGCATTCCTACAGGTCGCTTTGTTGGGACCGACGAGCGCGACCGATAGAAAACCGGACGAATGCGGAATTGCATCCGTCTATGCAACCGCAAGCGAAGAGACGGCGAGCGGAGAAGACACACAAGCTAAAGAGTTTACCGCCGCGCATCGGACACTGCCATTTGGGACGCTGGTCCGAGTTGACAATCAAGAAAACGGACGCTCGGCAGTGGTACGTGTCACCGATCGTGGTCCATTCATTGGCGGAAGAATAATCGATGTGTCACAGGTGGCCGCACGCGAACTTGGCTTTTCCGGTTTGGCGAAGGTTTGTCTCAAGATCGTATCGATGCCCGAGAATTGACCTGTAGCGGGAAACCGATGGTCGAGGTGGAATCGCTGTCGGCAATACCGCGTTCCACCGCGCATTTAGAGCAAGAGTCGAACCGCCGGTTGCTGTGGTTACAGGCGCCGGCGCCCAGCGTCCCAGAGAAAATCTACTTGAGTCGGCGACCTCAGGCAGAGTGATAACTTTCTTCGTATCGAAGCGAAAAGCTGCGCGCTGTATCGCAATTCTTCGTAAGTGGCGGAGGGAGAGGAACTGGGATCCAACGGTCTCTGAATTTGTAGGCTGCCACCTTGCTCTACCGAGAGGCTCGCTCCAAACCCTATCGCGCAAGTACGAACGACCAAGGAACCATCAGAATCCTTAGCCGCGGCTCTCGGGCAAAGCTTGAACCACTTCGCGGTCGAAGGCGAGAGACACCTGTTTCTCACTTTCCCGACGGATCGCCTCGCGGAGCCCCATGATGGCCTCGCGTGCCTCGCGCGGCGATGACCGGCTCAACTTGTCCATGGTGCTGAGAAGCCGCACGATCACGTCCACGTCGGTGATTCCATACCGCGCAATGGCCGCGAATGCGTGGCAGGCCAAGTCGCCCAGGGTATTGATCTCGGTCACGATGCGCAGCTGCCGCTTCTCGTCGAAACGCATTGGAGACGGGATCTCACGGTCGGCCAATCGACCGAACACCTCGCCGAGCCGATCGATGCAGTAGAGCGCCGTGGTCGGGTCGTTGATGCCGGACGACAAGGACCGTTGGGCTAGCTCAACGATGCGTCGGATTGAGAACTCGAGATCCTGCTCGGGCGTGCGATCCAGGCCCACGACAAGCGCGCCCCCCAGGTCATTGGCGATATCGTTCGACACGCGGTCGCGCGGGTAAGCCGCGAGCATGGCGTCACCTTTGCTTACGAAACGACCGGGGCGCGCCTCGATTCGCACGACAAGATCATGCTCAGTAGCAATCCGCATCAGCGCGTCCACGCCGACACGCTGCACGTAGCCGCTCCCATCGGCGCGAACGTGCCGGGCGCCCCCTTCGAAGTCGCTTGGCATTAGATGCTCCATTGTCTCGTCCTTGTCTCGTGACGGATCTTGGCCCATCCGCTCCGGATAGAGCCGGTCGACGGCGGATCGCGTTTCGGCCGCGAGATCGGCCAGCAGCGCCTCGATTCGAATTGAAGTGGCGATATGATGGATGAAATAGATCAGAACCGCGACGCTCGCGATTGCAAGAAGCGCACCAAATGCAACAGATAAATGCGGTACGAAGCTGGATTCCTCCGTGCCCCGAACCGTGCGCAGCACGAGCAGACAATAGAGGAAGGTAGCGATAAATGTGCCGAGCACGATCTGATTGCTGCGATCGCGCATGAAGTTACGCAGGACCCTGGGCCCAAACTGGGAGGAGGCAAGCTGGAGGGTGAGCATAGTGATGGAAAAGATGAGGCTTGCCACCGTGATCATCGAACTCGCGATGACGGACAGGATCGCCCGCGCACCCTCAGGTCCGAAGGTGTAGAGCAAGTTGAAGTGCGGAACCACGCCAACGCCGAGCCAGATATCGACCTGGACCAGCACGAACGACAGCGCGACGGCAACTCCCGACATCGCGGCTGGCAAGAACCAGAAACTAGTGTGCAGGCGGTCCCACAAGCTGGAAAGCCGCGTGGCTGAGAGAAACGTTGGGATGCGAGCCTCCCTCAATGATATCGACTTACTTTCGAGTCGACGGGTGCGGTTGTCGTCAGCGAATGCCGACTGCTAGCGTCCAGTTTACACGACGCGTCCGGAGCCTGCGAAGTTATTCGTATGTGGACCTATCACTCACCGCACGGACGTTCGCGGTGCTGCGCAGATGAAATTCGGGTGAGCGAAGTTGTGGCAAGATTGTTGTGCTCCTGTGTGCGCGCTGCGGAATGGGGGTAGTTCGCCGACCTGCAAGATATTGAGATTCATGCAGACTTCGGTTAGGCTTCCATCATAAACATCCTGCCGCCGGCACGGCGCGGAGGTATTACCGCGACCGGAAGACCGGAGGACGCATGAACGACTATACCAAAGCCCCGCAAAGTGGAGCATTGTCGGCGCGGACGACGGCCCCAAAGTTCGCGCGTTCTTCACTCGGCAGGCACGCACACCGGTTCGACGACTCCCCCATATCGTTCCAGGTGACCCTTCCCGACGGCTCCGTTCAGCGTTTCGGAAGGGCCGCGCCGCGCTTTACGGTCACGCTCAAGAACGCCCAGGCATTGCGTGCGCTGACCAGCCTCGATGAAGGCCGCATCGGCGAGGCCTATCTCGCGGGCGATCTCGATATTGACGGTGACATGCTCGCCCCTTTTGCCCTGCGCGGGTCGATGAAGGACTTTCATCCCGTTCTCGCGATCTGGCGCTTCCTGCAGCCGCTGCTCTTGGGTCAGATTCATGCAAACAGGCAGGCCATCGCGGCCCACTACGAGATGGACCCCGACTTCTTCCTGAGCTTCCTCGATCCGAAGACGCCCTGCTACACGCAAGGTGTGTACGAGAACGCCGACGAGACGCTCGACGTCGCGACGTTCAGAAAATTCGACTACTGCTTTGAGAAATTGGGCCTTAAGGCCGGCGACCATATCCTCGAAATCGGCCCCGGCTGGGGTGCCTGGTTCGAATATGCCTCGCAGCGCGGCGTCAAGTGCACGGGCATCACTATTTCCCCGGCTTCGATCGACTATCTCAAGAGCCGGGCGAAGGCGCTCGGCCATGACTGGGAATTGATCAATGTCGATTTGCTGGAATACCGAACCGACCGGAAATACGACGCCATCGTCATCATGGGCGTGATCGAGCACCTGCCCGACTACGAGAAGGTGCTCGACAAATTTCTGACCCTCGTCAAATCCGGGGGCAAGATCTTTCTCGACGGCAGCGCCGACACGAAGAAATACGATCAGGCCTCCTTTATCGTGAAATACATATACAGCGGCAACCACTCCTACATGGTGCTGCATGATTTTCTTGAGGCGCTCGCTCAAACGCCGCTCGAAATATTGGAGCTGTTCAACGACCGGGACAGCTACTTTCACACCTCCTTGCAATGGGCACGCAACTTCGATCGCAATCGCGATGCGGTCATCGCCCGCTTTGGCGAATTCAACTATCGACGTTTCCGCCTATACCTCTGGGGCACCGCCTACCAGTTCCTCTCGCGCGGCCTTTCCTGTTACCGCATGATCATTCACTCCCCGGGCGCCCCGCCATCGAGCGGCGAACATCTCGGAGCATCGGGTCCGGGCCCCCAGAAAGCACGCCAGTGATATCAACGACAGCGGTTGAGAGCTTGATGGAGGTGGGCCGGCAGCGGGGCGGCTTGGACATCGATGACATCCGTCGAGCCCTGCCTGTCGATGCCATGAGCATCGAGGATCTCGCCGATGTGTTGGCACGCCTGGAGGAAGCCGGCATCTCGGTCGAGATTGAGCCGACGCTGCTGACCCCTCGCCACCGAAAAATCATGCCGCACGAGGCACAACCTGCACCAAAGCCCTCGGGACACACCGAGCGAGCGACGACAGGTCATGACCGCCTGTCAATTCTAGCATCGTCGATCAAGGCGGCAAGAGAGAATTCGTCCAGAACACGTGGGCCGGCACAGCCATACGTCAAAAAATCCGGCACAATCTTTGTCATCGCGGCAGCATTGATTCTGGCTCTCTTGACGATAGTCGTTTGGCGCTTCGTTTGAGTTGAAAGGCGGGTTGGTCGTTTCAGTTTGCAAGCTCGTTAAAAAGGTGGAGCGACGAGGAAGCGTCTTCCAATCCTCCAGGAGCGACTACCGAAGCGCCTGCGGGGGATCTTCTTCCGCATTTTAAGTTCGCCCTGGCGGCACTGGCTACGCGGTCGTCGTCATCACGGCCTCACTCCCGGAATTGACCGGCCCGGTCTACAAGACTGACCATCTGGGTTGCTGCCTGAATCGTCAGTGGGTGCTGCGTGAAGCCCGGTCTTGGAGAGATGTAGGTTGCCATTTCTCGAGCCAGGTCCAGTTGTTGATCAGATGCTCCTGCGAGCAACGTGATCACCAAATTCTCCAGAGCGATTACGCGAATGCGAAGCTGCACCAGTTCGGTATTGGTCAACTCAGGGATTTCCGTTGACACTTCGTCGGGCACTAGGCCCTTGTGCGGGCCATCAGGCCCTGCACCACCTTCATTGTCCCACCGCGAAAGTGCCATTTGGCGCTGGAGTGCAGGGTTATTAGAATTCGAAGAAACCAAGCTTTTGTCGGACATGAGGAAGCTTCCTAAAATATGGGAGGACCTGCGATTTCGACCCTCGATCTTTCAGGTAAGGAGGAGGCCCCGTCCTTTCAACAGCAGAACAAACTCGGTGAACATCACAATTCGCGACGCATCAAGCTCAAGCCCTAGGATGAATTCTGGCCAGCGCCGCCTTGCCGAGCAGCTCAAGTGCAAGCGAGGCCCATAGTTGATATTCGTCGAGATCGCCAGATACTGTCAGGTAAGGGGGAAAATATGACCCAGCTTCGCCAGCATGCGAAAAGTCATGTCGCCCAGCTCATTGGATGGCTGCGCGCCGCAGGTGCCGCCATGCTGCTGTTTGCCTGTGTGGCGCCTGCCTTGGCGCAGGATGTCGCCCCAGCCGCGCCGCGGCAGGCCGTGACGGTGGTTCCCGAAGCGAGCGATGCGAAGATTGAGGAACGCCTGCAACGCATCCTGAAATCGACCGGATGGTTCGAGGCGACCCGCGTATCAGTGCATGACGGGGTGGTCTTCCTCGACGGCACGACGGGGACGCAGGAGCATCGGGCCTGGGCTGGCACGCTAGCCGAAAACACGCAAGGCACTGTCGCCGTCGTCAACCGGATCGAGGCCAATGCCGATGTCGGCTCCACCTTTGCGCGCGCAGGCGAGGAATTCACAAGCTTCTACCGGCAGATGGTCCGGGCCTGGCCGCTGGTGGCGCTCGCCGCCCTCATCATCCTGGCTACATGGCTGATCGCCAGACTGGTGGCACTGGCGGTTCGGCTATTGTTCGCGGGCCGCATCGAGTCCCCGCTGCTGCTGTCGGTGGTGGCGCGGGCGTTTGCGATTCCAGTCTTTCTGCTGGGCCTCTATTTCGTGCTGCAATTTTCCGGCCTGACGCGGCTGGCCATCACCGTGCTTGGGGGCACCGGGCTGATCGGCATCATCATCGGCTTCGGCCTGCGCGACATCGCCGAGAATTTTCTGGCGAGCATCCTGCTCAGCGTACGCAATCCCTTCCACAGCGGCGACCTGATCGATGTCGGCGGGCACACAGGTGTCGTCCAGAACTTGAACGTGCGCAGCACCGTGCTGCTCACGCTCGA
>JAUSBQ010000303.1 GCA_030651965.1 Pseudolabrys sp.
AACCGCGAGGCGCGCGAGCGGCTGTTGACCTCGTTCGAAATCGTCAACGGCCATTTCAAGCGGCTGTTCACCGAACTGTTCGGCGGCGGCGAAGCCGCGCTGCATCTGATCGAGAGCGACGATCCCCTGGAAGCCGGACTCGAGATCATCGCCAAACCGCCCGGCAAGAAGCCGCAGACGCTGTCGCTGCTGTCAGGCGGCGAGCAGGCGCTGACCGCGCTGGCCCTGATCTTCGCGGTGTTCTTGACTAATCCCTCGCCGATTTGCGTGCTGGACGAAGTCGACGCGCCGCTCGACGACCATAACGTCGAACGTTTCTGTGACATGCTCGACGAAATGACCCGTTCTACCGACACCCGCTTCGTGATCATTACACACAACCCGATCACCATGGCGCGCATGAACCGCCTGTTCGGCGTGACGATGGCCGAGCGCGGCGTGTCGCAACTGGTGTCGGTCGATCTTGAAGCCGCTGTCCGGTTCCGCGAAGCCGGCTGAGGCGGCGGTATCAAAATAATTCAAAAATAATTCGAACCGGCCTACTCCGGAGCGGAACCAAACCCGGCTGCCACTGTTATTCACACGTAACGTTTCAGCCGGGCGGCTCCCCCCTTACCCCCGAATAGCCGTCTGGTGAAAAGGCCTCGAACTTCGGTTCGGGGCCTTTTTTCTTGTTCTTCAGTTGCTTAGCTCAGGGTTTGGAAACCTGGTGCGAAAGCCTTAGCCGTGCGCCGTTGTCGTTAGGCGCGAAGCGCCCATTTAAGCTAGGCTTGTTCCGTCGTCCGCTTTTTCAGGAGCTTATGCCATGTCCACCACCGTTTGGGTCATTCTCGGCATCGTCGCCGTGATCGCGATCTGGGCAGTCAGCATCTATAACGGCCTTGTCGCCCTGCGGCAGCGGACCAATCAGGCTTTCGCCGATATCGACGTGCAGCTCAAGCAGCGCTCCGACCTGATCCCCAATCTGGTCGAAACGGTCAAAGGCTATGCCGCGCACGAACGCGGCACGCTGGAAGCCGTCGTCAACGCCCGCAACGCCGCCATCGCCGCGCCCGGCATCGAACAGAAAGTGGCGGCGGAAAACATGCTGACCGGCGCGCTGCGGCAATTGTTCGCGCTGTCGGAGAGCTATCCGGACCTCAAGGCGAACCAGAACTTCCAGCAGTTGCAGGCCGAGATTGCCGACATCGAGAACAAGCTGGCCGCCTCGCGCCGCTTCTTCAACAGCGCGGTGCAGGAATACAATACCGGCATCGAGCAGTTCCCGGCGGCCTTGTTTGCCGGCATGTTCGGCTTCGGTCATCGCACCTTCTTCGATGTCGGCGAAGCGCGCGCGCAACTCGAGCAGGCGCCGAGCGTGAAGTTCTGAGCCCTTTCCCGGGCGCAGCGCAGCACGGCGTAAAGCGCGTTTACGCGCGTCTGCGACGCGCTATGGTGTTGCGCTGCAGACCCGGGATCGCCAAGACCGGTTTCCGTAACGGTCCCGGCTCTGCGGCGCACCGCTAACGCGCTGCGTCGCGTCCGGGACAAGGACTCAGAATGGCCGCCTACGGTCTCTACACCCACATCCAGTCGAATCGGCGGCGCTCGGTCGCGCTGCTGATCGGCCTTTTCTTCCTGGTCTATGTGCTGGTGTTTGCCGGCGCACTGCTGGCGGAAACGCTCAGCGTCGGCGATGCGCCACTCGATTATCTGGTGCAGGCGGCGCTCTACGATTTCGTCATGGCGGCGCCGTTCGCAACCGTCGGCACCATCATCTGGGTCCTGATCGCCTACAAATTCCATCAGAAGATGATCGACGCCATCACCGGTTCAAGCCCGGTCACGCGCGAGGAAGAGCCGCGGCTTTATAATCTTCTGGAAAATCTCTGCATTTCACGCGGCATCACGATGCCGAAACTGCGCATCGCCGACGACGATGCGCTCAACGCCTTCGCCACCGGGCTGAACGAAAAGCAGTATTCCATCACCGTGACGCGCGGCCTGATCGGCGCGCTCAACGATCAGGAAATCGAAGCCGTCCTCGGCCACGAACTGACCCACATCCGCAACGGCGACGTCCGCCTGCTGGTGATCGCGGTCGTTATCGCCGGCGTCATCTCGTTTTTCGGCGAGATGGTGTTCCGGATCTTTTTCCAGAACGCTTTCTATGGCCGGCGCTCGGGCGGCGGCGGCGACAAGAAGGGCGGCGGCGCGTTCATCGCCATCATCATCGCCATCGCGCTGATTGTGGTCGCCTGGGTGCTGTCGATCGTCATCCGCTTCGCGCTGTCGCGCTCGCGCGAATATCTCGCCGATTCGGGCGCCGTCGAACTGACGAAAAATCCGGACGCCATGATCTCGGCGCTGCGCAGAATCGAGAACCGCGGCGAACTGGCGAGCGCCAATTCCGCGGTGATGGAAATGTGCATCGACAATCCGCGCTCGGGCTTTGCCGATATTTTCGCCACCCATCCGTCGGTCGACAAGCGCGTGGCGGCGCTGGTGGAATTCGCCGGCGGCCACGATCCGGGCCCGCTGGCTTTGGATGCGCCCGGCGAAGTGCCGCAGATCGAACCGCCGCCGGAAGGCCCGTGGAGCGATCCGCCGCAGGACAGCGGCAAGCCGTTTTTGCCGGGTGGCGAAAGCGGGCCTTGGGGACCGCGGCAATAACGAAGCGCTGGATCATGCGCTTTCGCGGATGATGACGGCGTTCCTTGAACTAATGCCCGTCGAACGCCATCAAGGTCCGAACCGGCACGTCCATCTTGCGCAGCTTGTCGGCGCCGCCGAGCGCCGGCAGGTCGATGACGAAACAGGCCGCCAAAACTTCGGCACCCATCTGGCGCAGCAGCTTGACCGCGCCTTCGGCGGTGCCGCCGGTCGCGATCAGGTCATCGACCAGAATCACGCGCTCGCCCTTCTTCACCGCGTCCTCGTGCATTTCCATTTCGTCGAGACCGTACTCGAGCGAGTAAGCGATGCGCACCGTGGTGTGCGGCAGCTTGCCCTTCTTGCGGATCGGGACGAAGCCGGCCGACACCTGATGCGCCACCGCGCCGCCGAGGATGAAGCCGCGCTCCTCGATGCCGGCGACCTTGTCGATCTTCATGCCGGCCCAGGGCTGCACCATCTCGTCGACGGCGCGGCGGAACGCACGCGCATCGCCGAGCAGCGTGGTGATGTCGCGGAACATGATGCCAGGCTTGGGATAATCCGGGATCGAGCGGATCGCCGCGCGCAGATCGAGTTCGGTGGCTGGTGGTGTCATCATGGTTGTCCTTTCAGCACCCGGCCCGCTACCGCGTCGAGCTTCTTGAGAAGCTCCGGGTCGCGCGCGTCCGGCGCCGTGATCAAAGCGGTGTCGAGCGCACGGTCGGAGCCGACCGGACACATTTCATGCTCGCGGGGGAAGTCACGCGCCAGCCGCGCCACCAAAGTCTGCGCGCGCGTCGCGTTTTCCATCAGCACCTTGATGATGTCCTGCACGGTGACGGCGTCGTGGTCCGGATGCCAGCAGTCGAAGTCCGTCACCATGGCGACGGTGGCGTAGCAAATCTCGGCTTCACGAGCGAGCTTGGCTTCCGGCATGTTGGTCATGCCGATCACCGAATAGCCGAGCGTCTTGTAGGTCATGCTCTCGGCGTAAGTGGAGAACTGCGGCCCTTCCATGCAGACATAGGTGCCGCCGCGCACCGCCTTGATGCCTTCCTTGTCGGCCGCCTCGCCGATGCGCTGACTCAAGCGCGGCGACACCGGATGGGCCATCGACACATGCGCGACCAGGCCCTTGCCGAAGAACGAACTCTCGCGCTTGTGGGTCCGGTCGACGAACTGATCGACCAGCACGAAGGTGCCCGGCGGCATGTCCTCCTTGAACGAACCGCAGGCCGACAATGACACCAGATCGGTGACGCCGGCGCGTTTCAAGACGTCGATATTGGCGCGGTAATTGATGTCGGAGGGCGACAGCCGGTGGCCCTTGTCGTGGCGCGGCAGAAACACCACCGGCAGGCCGTCGATCTCACCGATGCGCAAGGCGCCGGACGGCTCGCCCCAGGGCGAGGCGATGCGCTTCTCGCGCACGTTCTGCAGGCCGGGCAAATCGTAGACGCCCGAACCGCCGATGATGCCGAGGACTGATTTGGTCATTGCCGCCTCGTCGTCCACCCAAAAAACGAAAGGGCCCCATTCAGGGCCCTCGCGTCAAGATATGTCGCATGCCATTTTAGTGAACCGCCGACCACACCTTCTTCTTGGTGAAGTACAGCAAGCCCGACAGCACGACCAGGAAGATCATGACCTGGAAGCCGAGGCGCTTGCGCGCGACCAAGTGCGGCTCCGCCGCCCACATCATAAAGGCCGTCACGTCCTTGGCGTACTGCGCGACCGTCTGCGGCGCGCCGTCGTCAAACGTGACCTGACCGTCGCTCAAGGGATTCGGCATGGCGATGACGTGGCCGGGGAAATATTCGTTGTAATTGCCGCCGGCCGGCAGCGCGAAGCCCTTCGGCGGCTCCTTGTAGCCCGTCAAAAGGGCCACGATGTAATCCGGGCCCTGCTCCTGGAACTGCGTGAAAATGTCGAACACGAACCAGGGGAAGCCGCGCTCGTAGGTGCGGGCCTTGGCCATCGTCGAGAGGTCGGGTGGGGTCACGCCGCCATTGGCAGCCGCCGCGGCGAGATCATTGGCGAACGGCGACGGGAAGCGGTCTGCCGGACGGCCATTGCGTTCGATCGCCTCACCTTTGTCGTCGAGGTCCTTGATCTTGTATTCGGCCGCGACCGCGGCTGCCTGCGCCACGGAGAAGCCGGGACCGCCCGGCTCCGCCAGATTGCGGAACGAGACCAGGTTCATCGCGTGACAGGAAGCGCAAACTTCCTTGTAGATCTTGAAGCCGCGCTGCAGCTGGCCCTGATCGAACTTGCCGAACGGACCCGAGAACGTCCATTTCTGCGCCGGAGGGGTCGGCGTACCCTCCGCCGCCCGGGCGGCGCCGGCGGCGCCGATCGAGGCGGCCAGCGTGAGAGCGATGAGGATGCGTTGCGTCGTCATGACTGTTCTCCCGCTCACGCTTTCGAGCCCAAGACCGATTCCGAAATCGAATTCGGCAGCGGCTTGGTCTTCTCGAATATTCCGAGCAGCGGAAGCACGATGATGAAGTGCGCGAAGTAATAGAAGGTCAGTATCCGCGACAGCACCACATAGATGCCTTCCGCGGGCTTGGCGCCGAGCCAGCCGAGGCCGATGCAGACCGCGAAGAACAGCCAGAAGAACTGCTTGAACAGCGGCCGGTAGCGCGCCGACTTGACGCGCGACGTATCGAGCCAGGGCAGGAAGGCCAGGATCAGGATCGAGGCGAACATGGCGACCACACCGAGCAACTTGTCGGGAATCGCGCGCAGGATCGCGTAGAACGGCAGGTAGTACCATTCCGGCACGATGTGCGCCGGCGTCACCGCCGGGTTGGCGGGAATGTAGTTGTCGGCGTGGCCGAGATAGTTCGGTGCGTAGAAGATGAACCAGGCGAACATGATGCAGAACACGGCCATGAAGAAGCCGTCCTTCACCGTCGCATAGGGCGTGAACGGCACCGTGTCCCGGTCCGACTTCGGCTCGATGCCGGCCGGATTGTTCTGGCCCGACACATGCAGCGCCCAGACGTGCAGGATCACGACGCCGGCGATCACGAAGGGCAGCAGATAGTGCAGCGAGTAAAAGCGGTTGAGCGTCGGGTTGCCGATGGCGAAGCCGCCCCACAGCCAGGTGACGACGGCTTCGCCGACGCCGGGAATGGCCGAGAAGAAGTTGGTGATGACGGTGGCGCCCCAGAAGCTCATCTGGCCCCACGGCAGCGTGTAACCGAGGAAGCCGGTTGCCATCATCAGGAGATAGATAATGACGCCGAGGATCCAGAGGACCTCGCGCGGCTCCTTGTACGAACCGTAATACATGCCGCGGAACATGTGGATGTAGACGGCGATGAAGAACATCGACGCGCCGTTGGAATGCAGGTAGCGCAGCAGCCAACCGTAGTTGACGTCGCGCATGATGGTTTCGACCGACTTGAAGGCGAGATCGACATGCGGCGTGTAGTGCATCGCCAGCACGATGCCGGTGATGATCTGGACGCCCAGCATGAAAGAGAGGATGCCGCCGAAGGTCCACCAGTAATTGAGATTACGGGGCGTCGGATAAGCGACGAAGGATGAATGAATAAGACCGCCGATCGGCAGCCGCTTTTCAAACCATTGCAGAACCTTGCTCTGCGGCTGGTAGGTCGAATTTCCGCTCATGGTCGTACCTTAGAATGCGACGTTTTCGCTCAGCCGATCTGAACCTTGGTATCGGAGACGAATTTGTAGGGCGGCAGGGGAAGGTTCGTCGGCGCCGGGCCTTTCCGGATACGGCCGGCGGTGTCGTAGGACGAACCGTGACACGGGCAGAACCAGCCTTCGTATTCACCCTGCTTGGCAAGGGGAATACAGCCGAGATGGGTGCAGATGCCGATGACGACGAGCCACTGTTCGTGGCCGGCTTTGACGCGGGCCGAGTCGGGCTCCGGATCCGGCAGGCTCGACAGCTGCACGTTCTTGGCCGCGTCGATCTCCTTCTTGGAGCGATGCGAGATGAAAACGGGCTTGGAGCGCCAGAACACCTTGATGACCTGGCCTTCCGCGATCGGGGCCAGATCGACTTCGATCGGCGCGCCCGCTGCGATGGTCGAGGCATCCGGATTCATTTGGGCGATCAGCGGCACCAAGACCGCGGCACCGCCCACAGCGGCGACGGCGCCGGTGGCGATGTAAAGGAAATCGCGGCGCGTGTGCTCCGCAGAAGACACGGTCGTCACGTCTGAATCCTCTCCCCCGGCTGGCTTAATCGACCGCCCGCGGCTGGAGCCGAGGATCAAGAATCCCGCGGCAGCGGGGCGGACCGGACACGGCAATCCTGAGAAAGGCAGGATGGCGTTTTCGGTGGGTTCTATTGGCACCCTTGCGGTGCGAGTGCAAGCCCGCTATCGCCGCCATCGCGGT
>JAUSBQ010000308.1 GCA_030651965.1 Pseudolabrys sp.
CACCGCCTCGCGGCGGTTGGCGGCCGGCGGCATGCTTTCGGTGAAAGTCCATTTGCGCTTGTTGAGCACGCCAATCACCACATCGTAGGACGAGCGCAGCGGCAGTGACAATTGCAGCGGTACGATGTCGGGATAGGCGGCGCGTTGCAGCGGCGCCGCCGCCGCCGGATAGGCGATGCGGTCCTTCGGCCGCTGCGCGGCGAGCGCGATAAAGCGCGGCGGGTTGGCGGCATCGGTGGTGACGTCATAGATCGCCGGAAAGCTGTGGGCGCGTTGCGCCAGATAGGCCGGATAGGCGAGCAGCGCGACGCCGAGCGTGAGGCCGAGCAGTGCACGGCCGAGCCCGGTCACGCCATACCGCCAGATCACGATAAAGGCCAGAAACGCCAGCACGATCGCCAGCGCCGCGAACGCCAGCGCGGCGGCGAAGGTCGCCAATGCCGGCCCGATCTCCAGCAGATTGGAGCGCAGGATTACCACCGACAGCGCCGCCACGGTGAGGGCGAACACCGCCAGCCGCGACGACCAGGCGGCCAGCCGCGACACCGGCTCATCGTTCAGGGGGCGGCGCGCCATGCGTTCAAGGTCCTAAAGCCAAGCCACCGGCGTTCCGGCAGGCCGCCGCGCCAAGCGGCGGCCCGCAAACAATACTACTTCACGCCAAGCAGTTCGACGTCGAACATCAGCACGGCGTTCGGCGGGATGACGCCGCCGGCGCCGGAAGCGCCATAGCCGAGCGCCGGCGGAATGATCAGCGTGCGCTTGCCGCCGACCTTCATGGTGGCGACGCCTTCGTCCCAGCCCTTGATGACGCGGCCGCGGCCGATCGGAAATTCGAACGGCTCGTTGCGGTCGACCGACGAGTCGAATTTCTTGCCCTTCATGCCGTTGGTGTAGAGCCAGCCGGTGTAGTGCATGACGCAGGTCTGGCCGGTCTTCGGCGACGCGCCGGTGCCTTCGACGGTGTCGATGATCTGCAATCCCGATGCTGTGGTCATGGTCTTTTTTGCCGTTGTTTGTGCGGTGGCGGGGAACGAGCCGGCGGCGATGGCGCCGAGGGAGGTCAGCAAGGCAAGCGCGCTTTCGCGGCGAGTGAGCAGCATTCAAATCTCCTCAAAATGCGGTTGCCGCTTAAAGCATGTCCGCGGCCGGATGTCATTCCTGTGTGAAAAGTGCCCGCGCCGGGAATGGGTTAGACGTACGACGCGTACCGATACGTTGATGTCGCAGCCAGAAACCGGCAAAATGAGCTGCGTCCGACGTCCCCATTGCGACCGGTTGTCACCCGGCGCGAGCGCAGGGCAACGCCAGGGGCAGGGGAACGTTCCTGCTTGGCCGCCCCCGGAAACCTGGGGACGCCGCAGGGGCAAGCGCGGGCGACCACAATTCCGCACCGTTTACGATGCCTTATTGTCCCGAAGTTCCGAATTTCCAACGGCCTCCCGCTGGGTTAACATAGCCGGCAGGGTGCCGAGGCCGCACCAGTGTCATAGGCGGACACCAGTGTCATAGGCGGACACCAGTTTCGTAGGCGGACAGATGTCTGATCTAGGGATGGCAAGAACGGGACGGCCAGCGCTTGCCGCTTCCGCGCGCCCGGCCTCCTTGGCGCGGATATCGTTTGCCGCCGCGTGGGTCGGCCTGGGCGTCGCCGGGGTCAGCGCCGTCGCGGCGGCCGCGATCTACCTGCCGCTGCCCCAGGGCCGGTCAGTCCTTTCACCTGACCTGCGGTCGTCTTTTTCCCTGCCGCCTCCCGAGGTCGAATTCGCCGACACCTGGCGTGAGCGGGAGCAATCGGTCGGGATGGCTGCTCTCGGCCTGCGCGCCGGGCAAGACACGGCCTGGAGGCCGGAAGGCGGCCTGTCGACTTTGCTGGCGACGCGCTTCCCGCATGCGGGAAGGGTGAAGTTGCCGCTCGGCGTCGATCTCGCCGCGCCCTTGCCGCTGCCGCGCCCCAATGGGATCGAGCGCGAGGGCATCGAGCGCCAAGATGCTGAGCGTCAAGACGTTGAACGTCAGGACGTTGCGCGTGAAGGCGTTACCCGTGTCAGGCCGGTGGCGGTCGAACCGCGGCTCGCATCGCTGCCGCCGCAGCCCAATCCGCAAACAAAGTCCGAACCAGGCATCTTCGATCGATTGTTCGCCGATCCCGACCGCGCCGCCAAGGCGATACTCGCCGCCAATCCGAAGACGGTGCTGTATGACATCGTCAAGAAGACCGCTTACATGCCGGACGGCGAAAAGCTGGAGGCGCATTCGGGTTTCGGCAAGTTCATGGACGACCCGGAGTCGATGCATCGCAGGGATGTCGGCGTGACGCCGCCCAATGTCTATACCGTCTCCTTCCGCGAGAAGCCGTTTCACGGCGTGCGCGCGCTGCGCATGAAGCCGGTCGGCGGCGGCAACATGTATGGCCGCGACGGCTTCCTGACGCATTCCTTCCTGCTCGGCACCAACGGCGAGTCGAACGGCTGCATCTCGCTGCGCGACTACGACAAATTCCTGCAGGCTTACGAGGACGGCAAGTTCGACCGCATCATCGTGCTGCGCAGCGCCGACGAGCCGCTGCCGGCGATGGTTGCGAGCAATCAGGGCAGCGGGACGTAAGGCTCTTTCTTCACCTCTCCCCTTGGGGGAGAGGTCGACCGCCGAAGGCGGGCGGGTGAGGGGTTTGGCCTCAAAAGAGTCACTTGGGG
>JAUSBQ010000199.1 GCA_030651965.1 Pseudolabrys sp.
TCGGTGAAGTACGTGAACATGAAGAACGACAGCCAGTCCGGCGTCTTCTCGTTGAAGGCGCCGAGCATGCGCGGCGTGTCGGCATCGCCGGAGCGGCGTTGCAGCAGGGCTTCCGCCTCCTCGCGGCCATCGGCGCCGAAATATTTTTGCAGCAGATAGACCATCGCCCAAAGGTGACGGCCTTCCTCGACATTGACCTGGAACAGGTTGCGCAGGTCGTAAAGCGACGGTGCGGTCTTGCCGAGGTGGCGTTGCTGCTCGACCGAGGCCGGCTCGGTGTCGCCCTGGATGACGATCAGGCGGCGCAACAGCGCGCGATACTCGCCGGGCACTTCCTGCCAGGCCGGCTCGCCCTTGTGGCGTCCGAACGGTATGGTGCGACCCTCGACCTGCGGCGCCAGCAATACGCCCCAGCGATATTCCGGCATGCGGACGTAATCGAACTTGGCCCAGCCTTTCGGGTCGACGCTGATCGCGGTGCGCAGATAGACCAGCGACTCCTGGAAGCCTTCCGGCCCCATGTCGTTCCACCAACTGATGTAGCCGGGATGCCATTTCTCCAGCGCGTGCTTGACGCGCAGATCCTGTCCGAGCGCGACGTTGTTCGGGATCAGGCCGTCGTAATCGACCGCTGCAATGTTCATGACTACACCCTTTCCTTATTGTAGGTCGGTGACACGCCCGAGCCGTAAAGCTTGAGGGCACCCTGTTCGCCGATGGCGTTCGGCCGCTGGAAGATCCAGTTCTGCCAGGCGGTCAGCCGTCCGAAAATTTTGGTTTCCATCGTCTCGGGACCGGCGAAGCGCAAGTTCGCCTCCATGCCGGTCATGGCGTCGGGTGAGAAGCTGGCGCGCCCCTCGAGCATGACGCGCAGTTCGTCGTCCCAGTCGAAGGTCTCATAGGCTTGCGTGATCAGGCCGAGTTCGTCGGCCTGCTGCGCTTCCAGCGCAACGCCGCTCTTGCTTTGCGCAATCTTGATCGACTCCGGCTCGCCGAGAAAGCGCGTTTGCAGCCGGCTCAAGCCGTTGCCCATCGGATAAAGGCCGAAATTGACGTGGCCGAGTGTAATCGCCGCCGGCGGCCGGTTGTCGCCTTCCCGCGTGCCGATCAGCATGCAGGAGCGGTCGGCGGCGAAGGCCAATTCGGCCAAGGTGCCGGCAAAGCAGGAGCCCGGCTCGATCAAAGCAATGAAACTCTTCGGCGTGGTGTCGATGCGCTTGAGGGTGCGCTTGAGGTAGTGGCGGATCTCGCGCATCAGCCAATCGCTGTCGTACTGGCTGAGAAAGGCGTCGTAATCCAGGACGGGGAGCGCATGACCCTCGGTGCGCAGCAGGACAACGCCGATTGCTGCCTCATTGGCGCGCAGGTGCAAAATGGCGTCTTCCAGTTCGCGCGCCACGGCCAAGGGCCAGAACTGATCGCCCAGCGCATGCGCGGCCTCGAGCGAGACCGGCTCCGGGGCCGACGGGCCGCGTACGGTGATCGTCACCAATCCGCGCGCGCGGTCGATTTCAACGTCCACATGCGAATAGGAAATCCGGTCCGCTTCGATCTTGCGGGTCAGCGGCGTGAACACGATGCCCTTGGCCGCCTTCGGCCGGTCGCTGCGCGCGGCGATCTCGTGCGCGCGTTTGGCCACCGTGTCGTTCCATTTCGAGTTCGGCACCACTTCGTCGACCAGCCGCCACTCGACAGCCTTGGCGCCGCGAATGCCCTCTTCGATCGAACAGAACACGTCGGCGCGGTCGCGCCGAACTTTGCGTTTGTCGGTGACGCGGGTCAGCCCGCCCGTGCCCGGCAGGACCGCGAGCAGCGGCGTTTCAGGCAGCGCCACGGCGGAGCGTCGATCGTCGACCAGCATGATGTGATCGGCGGCCAGCGCCAGCTCATAGCCGCCGCCGGCGGCATTGCCGTTGATGGCGCAGATGTAGGTCTGCTTGGAGTTCTCCGACGCGTCCTCGATCGCCAGGCGCGTCTCGTTGGTGAACTTGCAGAAGTTCACCTTGTGGCCGTGCGTCGCTTTGCCGAGCATGCGGATATTGGCGCCGGCGCAGAATACATTGTCCTTGCCGGACTTGATGACCACCGCGCCGACCTCCGGATGCTCGAAGCGCAAGCGCTGCACCGCGTCGTTCAATTCGATATCGACGCCGAGGTCGTAGGAGTTCAACTTGAGCTCGTAGCCTTCGTTCAGGCCGCCGGCCTGATCGACATCCATGATCAGATAGGCAACGTCGCCGTCGCACTCGATGCGCCAGTGGCGGTAGCGTGATGGCTCGGTTTGGAAATCGATTGGCCGCATGATCCGCCCTTGGTCCGCCCTGGATAGTTTCATTTGCAACATGCACTATTGTGCAAACATCTAACAGCTCTAGCGACCAGCCGCAATGTGCGCATAGAATAAACTACAATTTCACGTCTTGCTCGGCATTATAATGCATGTTATCCATCCCCCAATGAAACCGGTCCAATCCAAAGCGCCCTCGAGCAAACCCCTGCCGGTCAAGCCGCCGCTCAGCGGCGAAGGGACGGCGTATCTTCGCCGTCTCGGTGAACGCGTGCGCATGTTGCGCAATCAGCGCGGCATGTCGCGCAAAGTCCTGGCCAAGCAGGCAAAGGTATCCGAGCGCTATATCGCGCAGCTGGAATCCGGTCTCGGCAATTGCTCGATCGTGCTGCTGCGGCGCATCGCCCGCGCCATCGGCCTGCCGGTCACCCAGCTTGTCCATGACGGCGCCGAGCCGACTCTTGATCTGGTCCTGCTGACGCAGTTCCTCGAGCGCCTTCCCGCGCCGGCGCTGGCGGAAGCGCGCGAAATGCTGTTGCAGAAATTCAGCGAACCATCAGAGGACACCCGCCGCCGGCGCATCGCGCTGATCGGCCTGCGCGGCGGCGGCAAATCGACACTCGGCGCATTGCTGGCCCAGCGGCTCGACGTGCCGTTCATCGAACTTGACCGCGAGATCGAGCGGCGCTCGGGAGCCGCCTTGAGCGAAATCTTCGATATGTTCGGCCAGGAAACCTTCCGTCGCGCCGAACGCGAAGCGCTCGACGAGGTGCTGCGCCGGCACAAGCACTTCGTCCTTGCCGCCGGCGGCTCGATCGTCACCGAACCCGGCACGCTTGAAATTCTGCTGTCATCCTGCTTCACGGTCTGGGTGCGCGCCGAACCGCGGGATCACATGCAGCGCGTCATGGCGCAGGGCGATATGCGGCCGATGGCCAATAGCGGCCGCGCCATGGAGGATCTCATTTCCATTCTCAAGAGCCGCGAACCGCTCTATGCACGGGCGGAAGTGACCTTGATCACGTCCGACAAGTCGCCGGAGCAGAACGTGAACGAGTTGTTGCAGACCATCGCCCTGCCCGGCCAAGGCATCGGTACCCGCCCGCAAACGAAGCAAGCGACAGACTAAGGAGCCGGCCGCCGCCGGAGAGCGATAATGAGCGAGACCATCAAGACCGACGTTGTCATCATCGGCGCGGGGCCGGTCGGCCTGTTCGCCGTGTTCGAGCTGGGCCTGCTCGATATCAAGACTCACCTCGTCGATATCCTCGACAAGGTCGGCGGGCAATGCGCCGAGCTTTATCCGGAAAAGCCGATCTATGACATTCCGGGTATTCCGATCATCACCGGCAACGGCCTGAGCGAGGCGTTGATGGAGCAGATCAAGCCGTTTCATCCGACGTTTCATCTCGGCGAGATGGTCACGACCATCGAGAATATCGGTGACCCGCTTTATCGGGTCACAACCGATACCGGCAAGACCTTCGAATGCAAGTCGGTGGTGATCGCGGCCGGCGGCGGCTCGTTTCAGCCCAAGCGTCCGCCGATCGTGGGCATCGAGCCGTATGAAGACAAGTCGGTGTTCTACGCCGTCCGCAAGATGGAAAACTTCCGCGGCAAGGACGTCATGATCGTCGGCGGCGGCGACTCGGCGCTGGACTGGACGCTCAATCTACAGCCGATCGCCAAGAGGCTGACTTTGGTGCACCGGCGCGATGACTTTCGCGGTGCGCCCGACAGCGTCAATAAGATGCGCGCGCTGGTCGCGGCAGGCAGCATGGATCTCAGGATCGGCCAGGTGACGGACCTGGAAGGCAGCGACGGCCAGCTCACCGCCGCCTCGATCAAGGACAAGGACGGCACTGTGAGCCGCGTCGCCTGCGACGCCATGCTGCCCTTCTTCGGCCTGACCATGAAGCTCGGTCCGGTGTCCGACTGGGGACTGGAGATGGAGGATGAACTGGTCAAGGTCGACGTCTCGACTTTCGAGACCAACCGCCACGGCATCTTCGCCATCGGCGACATCAACACCTATCCGGGCAAGCTCAAGCTGATCCTGTCAGGATTTCATGAAGGCGCGCTTATGGCGCAGCGGGTTCATCACTATGTGCATCCGCAGAAGCGGTTGGTGTTCCAGTACACGACCTCGTCCACCAGTCTGCAGAAGAAACTCGGGGTCGCTTAATTCCATGCCGAAGGTCACTTTTATCGAACACGACGGCACCGTCCACACCGTCGAGGCCGAGCTTGGCGCGACAGTGATGGAAACCGCGTTGCGTAATGACGTCTCGAGCATCGTCGCCGAATGCGGCGGCGGCTGCACCTGCGCCACTTGCCACGTCTACGTCGATGAGGCCTGGGTCGAAAAAGCCGGCGCGCCGTCTCCCCAGGAAGAAACCGAACTCGATGCCGCTTTCGACGTGCGGCCGAACTCGCGCCTGTCGTGCCAGATCAAGGTGACCGAAGACCTGGACGGTCTCGTCGTCCGGACGCCGTCCTATCAGGGGCGATAGCCGCCAGCGCGGTTGCATCAGAGGTCCGCAACTTTGCGCGGCCGTTGAAGCGCCTGAAACCAAAACCGTCAGGAAGAGCATTCAGAACGATGGGTTCGTTTGGCCAAAGCTTACAGCGTCTGCAGAAACACCTAAGGTCAATTTGGGTTCGTTTGGCCAAAAGCGTTGGCATTCTTCGGTTAGCTCAGAGTTTGGGTTCGTTCTGCCAAAACTCATATGTCAATTCTTCGAATGCCTGCCGCTCCAATCCTTTTGTTCCGCGTTCGATTCCCTTTCCAACTGGCGTTTCATCGTATCGAACTCCCGGATCGCCAGCTTGCGGCGTGACAACGCGCGCCGCTCGTAACGGTCCAGGGGAGTGAGCCTCCGGACGACCTCGTCGATGGCGTGCGGAGGTTTGGCAGGCGAACCCTCGGTGGTGTCGTCACCCAGAAGGATTGCCGCCGCTTCCGACAGCAGAACATTGCGCACCTTGCGTACCCGCACCAGGTCGAGCTGAGCGGCTGCGATCCGGCATGCCGGCTCCAGCAACTCAGCACGCGCGTTCTCTCCAGCGATTTCCTTGCCCAAATCGTACAGCTCCGCAACGAACGACGGATCGACCAGAACCGACTGGCTCAAGCCATGCTTCTTCGCGTTGCGGGATGCTTTCGCTTTACCACGAGCAGTGCGCGGGCCGGTGCTGGCCCGCGCATTGTTTTGATTGGCGTTAATCTTTCTTTCGCTCGCCAAGAGGCTTACTCCCCGACCGCTTTCGGCCGACGCTCAATCGCCTCGGTAACCGTGCCGGTCTCCTCCACCTCGACTTCGATGATCACCTCGCGCTCCTTGGAGGACTTTTCGTTATCGTTCGCTTTGGCCTTATCGATTCCCGCCAAACGACTCATGCGCGCGACCGGCGGCGGCAACGCCTCCCGCTTGGCTTCGCGACGGCGTTCGATCTCCCGCCGAATCGCGTGACGGCGCGCGTCGGCGTTCATGGCCAAGCGATCGATCCCCTCGAAGGCCTCCATCTCATACGAGAGAGTCTCGGCCGTAACAGCATCCATCGAGAGGCCGCTCAAGTCCAACAACGCATCGACAACCTTCCGCATATTCGGATCCCCCATGGCCCATGCGGCGGCGACCTTGTCGGCATCCAAAATCGGCCTATCCAATTTGATCTGGGCGGAAAGATCACACAGAGGCTTGAGCACCCGCTGCATACCCGTGTGCATATTCGCACTGAGCAGTGCCGGCTTGAGGCGAGCAAACCTCATGCTGTCCATCATCGCGTTGGTAAGATCCCGAGCTTCAAACTCCTCGAAAATGTCGGCGGGCTTGAGCGCCTCATTAACCCGCTCAAAGAGTTCGTTGTAGGTCGCCTCGCTCTCGCCGAAGAGAAGCGAGGGCGGGCCGAAGAGATCAATGCGAGCCTTCTTGGCTTTGCGGGATACCGGTTTCTTCTTGCGTGCCATTGTAGAGCGTTCCTTCTTGCGGTGATTACTCAGCGCAATATGGGGCAGCGGAAGGAGATGCGCTCTTTGCCTCCTCGAGTTATTCACCCGGAAGCCCATTACCCCACAGGAATTTACGAACTGAAGTGCCAAAGCCCATGGATAGCGCTGCGTGGAGGATGCCGTTTTCGACCTCCCCGGCTCTGCACATCGGCGCGTGTCGACTGCTGCCTGCTGGTGGTTTTGGAGACGCGCGCTAATCCGCCGCGTTAAATCGAAGGCGACACTAAATCACCTTCGGCCTGGAACGCCTTTTAAGTCTCACTCCGGCGCCCCCGCTGCTATTTTCATCGATAAATTCAACGCCAGCTCTTTCCATCGCTTGCCTGACTACTTTTAGCGTGGCGCGTCGCGGCTCGGTGGTGCCGGCTTCCAGCTGTCGTACCGTGACAATCCCAACCCCGGCGCCGTCGGCCAATATCTGCTGGCTCCAATTAAGGAGGCCGCGGGCAGCTCTGCACTGGGCGGGTGTGACCATCCATCTTAGTGGCAGGGCGCAGCAATTTAATCAATTACGTCGGAAAACGATTGGATCGACATAACCGTCTATTATAGACATTTCAGCTCTTTCGCGTCCTTTATGATGAGGAGCGTATGAAACTCGAGCTGGCTGCTATTCGGTACACAGCGCGACCGTAGGCGTCGTCGCAGAACGTCACGTGTTGAGGAAGCCCTTGGCCTGCTCCATGCCAACCGGATCGTAGGCGCGCACCGCCGCGCCCATGTCCTGGCGCGCTGTGATCAGCGGGATCGACGGCGCCTCGCGCATATCGTCGGTGTTCGGCTTGAACGTGAGACCCAGCACGGCGATGGTCTTGCCGCGCATGTCGCCGCCCGAGCGCAGCCGCCACCTTTCGCTCGACAAAGAGATGCTGCAGAACGCCATTCGCCAAAAACTTTAAAGGCTGTTCGGAACCGCAAGCTGGTTGACGAGATGCGGTGCGAGTGGGGCGTGTCGACCCGCAAGCCTCTTCTAAAAGGACCGCCCCCCGAATACGGAACTATGCGTTGTTGGATAACTCACAGCTTCGGCGGACGCTGCTTTGCCGCGACTACCATCAGGACAACGATCGCCGACATCGCAAATCCAAGGCCGACCACTAGAAGAATCTCCATACGAGCTAACACGGGCACGACTTCTCCGTTCCCTAAGTCGGGGTTGGGGAATTTGTGGAGTAACGTAACGGTCATCGACTACCGCTTCGGAGGCTTCCATTCACCTCGCTCGCGCACTTTTCGAGTTCCCCGGTGTTGATTCCAATGAGAGAGCCTGCGGCTCAATGTTGCGCGATTGCATTGCAATTCTCCCACTTAGCACCAGGAGGTCGCCTATTTCTGCCGCAGGCCGAGGTGGACTGAAAAGATAGCCTTGCATTTCTTCACAGCCGAGCCTGCGAAGCTGTTCCAACTGTGCGTTTGTTTCGACGCCCTCGGCGACCACCTGCATCTTCAGAGTTCGGGCCAGGTCGACAACGGCACGCGCGACAGCACGCGATTCGACTTTCTCAGACAAGCCAACAATAAAGCTGCGATCAATCTTGATTTTGCTGAACGGAAAACTCAATAAGGAGCCGAGCGACGAATAGCCGGTGCCAAAGTCATCCATCGCAAACCGCACGCACCAGTCGAAGGAAGGCTAACACACTTTCCCACGGGACCCGACACGAGTGGATCCATTTATTTGCTGGTCAAGCCAATTGCGCGCGGCCTCGTGCTGCGCAAAGGAAGATACATGCGAATAGACCAAATATTCGCATCGACAGAAATCACTTGAAGGATTCGTCTTCAGCGACGGCGAGGCTGTCGCTTATGTTGTCGAGGCTTGCTAGTCGTAGACGTCCAAGCGACACCGTTTTGGTCTGGAATGGTGCACCCTGTTTGGGACGAGAGCTTAGATCACTAAGCCCCTTCCGCAGGGCGTCGTTGACGATGTCCTTGAAACTAGGGCCAAAACCCAATAAAATTGTCGCTGGTTGAATCGGTTGCTGATTCCCTGCGGTTTTGATTCGGAGTAGGGACGATGCGACGCAACCTATATTGGCTGAGCGACGAACAATGGCGGCAGATCGAGCCGCATTTGCCCCAGGATGTACGGGGCAAGGCCCGTGT
>JAUSBQ010000311.1 GCA_030651965.1 Pseudolabrys sp.
CGGCGGCGTGAAAACCATCACTCGATGATCACCAGAGGTTCGCCGAATTCGACCGGCTGGCCGTCTTCGAACAGAACCTGCGTCACGGTGCCGCCGCGCGGCGCCGGAATTTGGTTCATCGTCTTCATCGCTTCGATGATCAGCAAGGTATCGCCGATCTTCACAACGGTGCCGACTTCGATGAAGGGCTTGGCGCCGGGTTCGGCCGCGCCGTATGCGGTGCCGACCATCGGCGAGGTGACCGCGCCGGGATGCTTGGCCGGATCGATCGGCCGGGCGAGCGACTCGACGATCGGCTGCGGCGCGGCGCTGACCGTAGCGCGGTGCGCGGGCGCTGCCGCGGCGACCGTGCCGCGCGCGACCCGCACGCGCTGGCCGTCCTGTTCGATTTCGATTTCGGTCAGGCCGGTCTCGTCCAGGAGCTTGGTCAGCTCATGGATCAAGGCATGGTCGACCATGGAGGCTTTCGGCGATTTTGCCATGCGTTTTTCCGACTTTACTTTTCTTTGACGCCGATCATGCCGGCGATGCCGGTAATCGCCAGTGCGTAGCCGTCTATGCCGAATCCAGCCATGACGGCCTTGGCCGCCTTCGATACATAAGAGTGGTGTCGAAATTCTTCACGCTGGTGAATGTTGGTGATGTGGACCTCGATGACGGGCGCCTTGAGCATGAGCAGCGCGTCGAGAATGGCGATCGAGGTCGTGGTGTAGCCGGCCGGATTGATGACCAGGCCTACGGCCTTTGTGGTCAGCGCTTCCTGAATCCAGGTGACCAGTTCGCCTTCGATGTTGGACTGACGGAATTCGACGGCGAGGCCGAAACGCCGCGCGGTGTCGCGGCACAGTTTTTCCACGTCGCTCAATGTGGAATGGCCATACTTCTCCGGCTCGCGCGTGCCGAGCATATTGAGATTGGGTCCGTTGAGGACGTAAATCGTCTGAGACATTGAAATCCGGCGGTTTTCGAGCGGCGCGATGTGATCAATGCGCCTAAAACTATGGCGCTTTATAGGTGCCCCAGGCGGCAAGGGGAAGCCCGGCGGTGGGCAGGGCCCGGTCAGGCTTAAGAGGCCTTTGGCGCCGTCGCCAGGGTCTCGCGGCCGGCCCAGTCGATAACGTCGTGAATGGCCGTTAACCGCCGCCGGCCGGACGCCTTGGCCTCGGTGAAGATGGCGATCTGGCGGTCGGCACTGGTTCCCCCCGCGACGATGTGCTGGAGGTGGCCGATCTCGGCCCGGCAGCCCAGCGCCTCGACGTCCGGGTCGACGAAGGCCAGCACCTGGCGGAGCCATTGGCCGATGTCGATCGGCGCGCGCGAGAACGGATCGATGAAATTGGCGGCGATGCCCGAGCGCTGCGCGTGCCATTTGTTTTCGGCGGTAATGGCGCGGCCGACCCGGTCGAAGCCGGCATTGATGCCGCGGTTGCGATCAAGCGAACGTACCAAGCAACGGAACAGTGCGGCGATCGCCAGCGCATCCTCGACGCGGGTGCAGGTGTCGGCGACGCGTAGTTCGATGGTTGGATGCTTCAGCGATGGGCGGATCGCCCACCAAATGTAGCTGGCGTCGGGAATGATTTTGGCGCCGACCAGAGCGGCGACGTATTCATCATAATCGTCCTTCGTCCGGAACAGTTCGGGCAGGCCGGTGCGCGGCATTTCGTCGTAAGCCGCGAGCCTGTAGCCCGAAAGGCCGGTGAGATGGCCTTGCCAGAACGGCGAGGAGGTCGACAAGGCGAGCAGCAGCGGCAGATAGGGCGTCAGACGCATGATCAGATCGATACGCGCGTCCACATCGGGAATGCCGACATGGACGTGCATGCCGCAGAGCATGTTGCGCGCGCCGATCATTTGCAGATCGTCCATCAGGACGCCGTAGCGTTCCTTGCGCGTCGCCTGCTGCTCGGGCCAGAAGGCGAGCGGAAATGTCCCCATGGCGGCGACGCCGAGCTTGCGCTCGCGCGCTGCCTCGCCGAGCGCGCCGCGCAAGTGCGTCAGTTGCGCGCGCGCCTCGGCCATGGTGTTGCACGGCGCGGTCATCACCTCGATCTGCGATTGCAGCATTTCGGTCGAGAATCGGTCACCCAAGCGTTTCTTGAGCGTGGTCAGGAACTTCTTGTCGGCGCGACGCAATGCGCGGCGCGATTTGGCGTCATAAACGAAGAATTCCTCCTCGATGCCGATCGAATACATGCGCGCGACAACCCTCCCATGGCATTTCCGTTCCCGCATATCCTAGACGTAAAAAAGCCGCCGGGCGATCAAGCCCGGCGGCGTCATCCAGTGAAATTACAGCGGCGTCGGCAGGCCGCTTAGCAGGTGGCCTTGCCGCAGCGCGTGGTGTTGACCTTCTCGCGCAGCGCGTCGAGGCCGACGGCGCCGACCACGACGCTGTCGCCGATCACATAGCTCGGCGTGCCGTTCATGCCGAGCGCTTCGGCGAGCTTGAAGCTCTCCTGCAAGGTGGCCTTGACCTCGGGACCAGCCATGTCCTTTTCGATCCGCGCCATATCCATGCCGATGTCCTTGGCGACGGCCAGCGCCGAAGCCTTGGTCGCCTGGCCGCGGCCGCCCATCAGCTTTTCGTGAAACTGCATATATTTCTTGCCGGTCTTGTCCTGCATGTTGACTGCGATGCCGACCTGCGCCGCTTCGACCGAGCCGGGCCCGAGCACCGGGAATTCCTTCAGGACGACCTTGAGCTTGGGGTCTTCCTTCATCAGCGCGAACATGTCGATCATCGCGCGCTTGCAGTAACCGCAATTGTAATCGAAGAATTCGACGAAGGTGACGTCGCCTTGCGGATTGCCGAGATTGACCTGACGCGGCGACGAGAAGATCGCCTGCGCGTTGGTCTTGACCGCGGCCTGATGCTTTTCCGCTTCACCGGCGGCCTGGCGCTTTTCCAGCTCGGCCATCGCCTCTTGCAGAACTTCCGCGTGCGAAATGATGTAATCGCGAATGATCTTTTCGATTTCGCTTTTCTGCGGCGCCGAGAATTCGGCGGCGCGCGCTTGCGGCGGCAGCGTTAACGCGAACAGCGCGGCGCCGAGGACGGCGGCGGCGCGAAGGCGCGAGAGCACGGGTCGAAATGTCATGGGTTCAAATCCTGTTGGCGATCAGTTGCGGGCATTGGTCGGTTTGAGATTGACGATGTCGTCGGCCTGCACCCAGGCCGGCGAGCCGATCGGCAGCCTGGTCTTGGCGCGGCTGGCAAGTTGGCGGGCGGTCATCATGTCGCCGCGGCTGAACGCGGCCTGCGCCGAGGCGAGATCGGCCTGGGCGAGGTCACCCTTGCGGCCATAGGCCATGGCCAATTGCGTATAGGCCTGCGGCGCTTCCGGCTCGCGCAGCAGCGCGCCGCGCAGGAGCGCGACGGCTTCTTCGGCGGATTTGGCATTGTTGGTGCCGATCAAGGCCTGCGCCAGCATCATCTGGATCAGCGGCGCGCCACGCGATAATTGCGCGGCCTGACGCAACGGCGCGACCGCCTCGGTCGCGCGGCCGCCTTCCAGCAGCGCCTGGCCTTTCAGTTCGTAAAAATACGGATTGGCCGGTTGCGCTTGGATCAGCCCGTCGATCTGGGCGATGGCCTGGCGCAGATCGGTGTGGCGGTAGGCCGAGATCGCGCGGGCGTAACGCGCCGGCAGGCTGTGGTCGCCGAGCGGGTAACGCCGCGCCACCGTGTCCGAACGCTCGAGGAACCCGGCGAGCTTGGCGCGCATCATGTCGTGGCGCGCCTGCAGGGCGTCGGAGTCCTTGGTGTTGAAATAGGGACTGGCCTTGACCAGCGTGTTGAGGGCTGCGACGCGCTCGGCCGGCATCGGATGCGACTGCATATAGGGATCGATATAGCGCGAATTGAACAGGGCGTCGCTGCTCAGTCGCTTGAACAATTCGACCATGCCGCGGCCGGACTGTCCGGTGGCCTGGAGAAATTTCGCGCCGGCATGATCGGCCGAGTCTTCCTGGGTGCGCACATACGCCAGCAGCGAACGCTGGATCGCCGACTGCGGCGCCAGGATGGCGGCAGCGCCGATATTGCCGCCGCCACTGCCGGCGCGCGCGCCGGCAACCGCCGCGCCGACGCCGAGCAACATGGCCACGATCGAGGCGGTCTGCGCCGACGCGAGCTGCTCGCGCAGCTTGAGCAAGTGACCGCCGGCCAGATGCCCGGTTTCATGGGCGAACACGCCAATGACTTCGTTCGGCGTCTTGGCGTCGAACAGGGCGCCGGCATTGATGAAGATGTGACGGCCGTCCATGACGAAGGCGTTGAAGGCGCGATCGTTGAGCACGACCACCTTGACGTTCTGCTTGGCCATGCCCGCGGCCTTCAGGATCGGCGTCGCGTAGTCGCGCAGCAACTGTTCGATCTCGGTGTCGCGGATGATCGGCATGCCGCCGGTTTTCTGCGCGTGGGCGGGCGACACCGCGGCCGGACCCGCGCCGATGGCGAGCGCCATGGCCACGGCGAGCGCCCGCATCGCTGGCGCGTTCCGCCATGCGCTGATACATGTCCGGATCGGCGTGCGGAGCTTTGGTTTGCCGGTATGGGTCAAGATTCGACTCTTTGGATCAACGCGATAGCCGGGAACTTAAACAGGCGGTCATGCGGCCGGTCAACGCAACTCGATATCACGACCTGGTGCCTTGCGGCAGGGAATGCAGGAACTTCAATCGGCGGCACTCTTCATGAAAAGCGCAAACGCCCAACAAACCGCTGCCTGGGTCGCCGCCAACAAGCATTTTGAATGCGGCAACAGCGGGGCGGGGGCTTTCGCCGGCGCGGA
>JAUSBQ010000330.1 GCA_030651965.1 Pseudolabrys sp.
CACCGCATCGAGAACGCCTTCTGCCGACTCAAGGATTTCCGACGCATCGCAACCCGATACGATAGGCTTGCCAGAAACTTCCTCGCCTCCGTCTGCCTTGTTGCCGCTATCGTATGGTGGATTTATTGAGTCTTGGCCCTAAATTGCCTGGGCGAGCGTCCGCGCGGGCGCGGTTCTGATCATGTCAGTCTACGGTGGAGCGACGCCATTATCAACTCGAACCGGCCCGGTCAGTTACACTGTATGATTGCGTAGGGGGAGTGTCGGACGAATTGGACCATCGCCCAACTCAATATCGAACATTTCCGGAAATTGTTGGCCGAGGAAAAAGACAGGACTAAGCGGCAGACTCTGCTTCGACGCATGGCTGAAGAGGAAAAGAAATTAGCCGCGAGCTGCGGGGAGACTTGGAAGCAGCCGGGCTAAGCGGTCCGCGTCCATTCCCGCCGATCACGATCGGCTACGGCCGCTACGAGCCTAATCAGAGCTTGATGAGATCCTAGCCGTGGACGACGTCATGGTGATCTTGGACGGACGACTTTCGGTCAGAACTGGCGGGGCCACGGTAACCGCTGGTCCTGGCGAGATCGTCTATATGCCAAAGGGCGAAGTAGTCACCATCCGATCGCATAACGAGGGGCGACTACGGCATATGTCACCTACCCGCATTGGGAGGAAGCGCTCGAATGCGCCGCTCCCTTGGCAGGGCCTCGGGTTCGATTGAGGGTGTGAACCGTGCCGGTGTTAGCCGGACGTGCGTAGCCAAATGCCTTGACACAACACGTGGCACCGTTGCCAAAATGTATCCCGCGATGTATCAGTGATACATCTGGGATCGGACCTGCAGGCGAGCGGTTCCAGTGATTTCAAAGGGTTATGGTGGATTTGGTAGCGGGGGAGGGACTCGAACCCCCGACCTACGGATTATGATTCCGCCGCTCTAACCAGCTGAGCTACCCCGCCACCGATCCCGGCGGTCCGCCGGGATGGCGCGATATAGGGAGGCCGGGCCGAGCCTGTCAAGCAAGCCCGGCTTTGAAACCGCGCAACCCGCCACTTGTTGCGCCAGCGCCGCCCCTCATCGCCTTTTGCCGGTTATTTCGGCTGAATGCTCTGATCGCCGCCCGGCGAGCCCGGCGGCGGAATGACCTGCATGGCGCCACCCGGCGGCGTTGGCGCATGGATGTCAGAATCGACGTGGCCCGGCGGGCAGATCACGCCGCCGGAGCGCGCAAGCTGGTCGCTAAGAGTGCGCCCCGGCGGCGTGGTCACCACGATATCGCCGCCCTGCCCGATCGTCGAACGCGAGCCCGGATTGGCGCAGGCCGTTGAATCAAGCTGTTCGACCTTGGGCGCGACCGGCGTCTGCGCCGGCGGCGGCGACTGCGCGGCGCAGATCGCCGGCGTCAGCAGCACGGCCGCCGCGCCTATCATCAGGTTCCGCATGACAGTCTCCTTCACGCTTCCGATGCGCGTTAGGAAACAACGGCCGAGCCTGAAAAAGTGTTCCAGAAGCGAAGAAGAACGTTATGCGGCCTTTTGGCCCGCGGCCAGACGCGCGAAGCGGATCAGCGCGAAATTGCCCATCGGCGGCAGCGAGCGGCGCTCGACCACGCGCATATCGCCACGACGCGCGACCCAGTCGGACAGGCGCGTGAACGAGAATTCCGGCCGCCAGCCAAGCCGCCGCGCGATCGGCGAGAAGCACAGTTCGAACAGCCGGCGCGGCCCGCTTTCGGCGCCGATGTGATTGACCAGGATGATCTCGCCGCCCGGCTTGAGCACGCGGGCGAATTCATCGAGCGTCTGTTCCGGATGCGGCACCGTGGTGATGACGAATTGCGCGACGACGACGTCGAAGCTTTGATCCGGTAGCGCCATGCGCTCGGCATCCATCACCGACAGACCGTCGACATGCAAGAGCCCGAGCGTTCGCACGCGCTCCTGCGCCTTGCGCAGCATCGGCTCGGACAGGTCGCAGCCGACGATATGGTTGACGGGAGAGTAATCGGGAAGCGAAATGCCGGTGCCGACGCCGACTTCAAGAATGCGGCCGCCGCCCGGCCCGCAGACACGTTCGGCGGCGACGATCGCTGCATTGCGGCCGGTGGCAAAAACCTTGCCGAACACGAAGTCATAGATCGGCGCCCACGCCGCATAGGCGCGCTCGACTCCCCGCTTATCGAGTTCACCCCCCATGACTTATTTCAACATGACTTACTTTACTGTACCCAGCATCGTCATTTCAGAACACGGAATACACGCATCGTTGGTTCAGGTTACCCCCGCGCCGCGACCGCCGCAACCGGCTCGGCCCGCGACACAGCGGCCGCGACCGCGCTCTTGATGAAACCGCCGCCCAGAACGCGCGCCTGGCCCTCGGCGGCGTCATAGAAGACGCAGGCCTGACCGGGCGACACGCCGTGTTCGCCGTCGACCAGTTCGACTTCGTAGCCGGACTTTCCATCGGGAGTCTTGCCATGCCGCAGCCAGGCCGCCTGCGGCGGACGCGACGACCGCACCTTGACGAAAACCTCGAGCCTGTCGTCGGCAAGCTTGGCCGCAAGATCGCCGCCGCCGATCCAGTTGACGTCGCGCAATACGATGCCGGTGGTGCGCAAGGCTTCGCGCGGCCCGACGACAACGCGGCGGCGTTCGGCATCGAGCTTCACGACATAAAGCGGCGTGCCGCCGGCGAGCTTGAGGCCGCGCCTTTGGCCGACGGTGAAATGAATGATGCCGGAATGTTCGCCCAGCACCTTGCCGTCGAGATCGACGATCGTGCCGGGCTCCGCCGAACCCGGCTTCAGGCGCTCGATGATGTCGGCGTAGTGCCCGGTCGGCACGAAGCAGATATCCTGGCTGTCATGCTTCTCGGCAATGGCGAGGCCATATTGCCGCGCCAGTTCGCGCGTCTCGGCCTTGGTGCGATCGCCGAGCGGAAAGCGCAAAATATCGAGCTGCTCGGACGTGGTTCCGAACAGGAAATAGCTCTGGTCGCGTTCTTCCTCGCGGGCGCGGAACAGGCCCCGGCCGCCGCCGGGCAGCGGACGCGAGGCGACGTAATGGCCGGTGGCCAGCACATCGGCGCCGAGTTCGCGCGCGGTGACCAGAAGGTCCTTGAACTTGATCGACATGTTGCAGGCGACGCAGGGCACCGGCGTCTCGCCGGCGATATAGCTCTCGGCGAAGCGGTCGATCACCGCTTCCTTGAAGCGGCTTTCATAGTCGAGAACGTAATGGGGGATGCCGATCCGCTCGGCGACGCTGCGGGCGTCATAGATGTCCTGGCCCGCGCAACAGGCGCCCTTGCGGTGGGTGGCGGCGCCATGGTCGTAAAGCTGCAAGGTGACGCCGACCACGTCGTAGCCCTCGGCCTTGAGCAGGGCGGCGGTCACGGACGAGTCCACGCCGCCTGACATGGCGACGACGACACGGGTGTCCTGCGGACGGGAGGGCAGATCGAGGGAATTTGACATGGTGCTTCTTACTATAAGTGGCAACGCCACGCCCACAACGAAAGCTCCCTAGAAGCCGTTTACGACCGCATTGTGCCGCAGCCGGCCCGCTTGCCCGGCAAATCCTGCCGGAACACCTGCATCCGCTGCCGGGTCGCGGCCTGAAAAATCGCCGGCGATCGGCCTAGCGCGTTGATTTGTCACACGATTGGCCGCTGGCGTGACGCTTGCAGAACAGCAAGTGCAATCCGGAGGTCTGCCCGTGGCTCACGTTGCGTCCGATTTGAAGTCCCAGATGCTCAACCGCCTGCAATCGCAGGCCGGCCGGCCGTCTTCTGCGTCCGATCGCTCGGCGACGACGGCTTTCGACAGCATTCTCGACGAAACCGCGCGTCCGGCTCCCGAGCCGCGGTCGCAGCGGGCCGCCGACGATAAGCCGCCGCGAGCCGACCGTTCCGATCGTCCCGACCGCACCAAACCGGCCGACCGGCCCGAGCGCGCTACTAAATCCGATAATAGCGCCAAGTCTTCCGAGGCCGTCGCGACGACCGATACCGCCGAATTGACCGCGTCCGACGGCAAGTCCGGCGAAGCCGCGACCGCCGAGCGGACGGTTACGGAAGGCGAGACAAAGACAGCCGAAACCGCCGCACAGGCCGGCGAGACCAAGCCCGCCGAGGCCGCGGCTCCCGAGGCCATCGCCGTCGTGATCGATCCCGCGATCGCCGCCACCACCGCGCAGGTCAACGCCGAACTGGACACCAAGGCGGCAGCCATCGCAGCCACCGCCGCGGCCGCCAAGACCGCCGAAGCCACCCCGGACACCGCCAGTGAGGCCGGCGCCGACTCTGCCTTGGCTGACGCCATGCCGGATGCGCTCGCGGCGCTCGCCGCCAAAACCGACAAGAAGACCGACGACAAACCCGCTCTGGCCGCGAAAGCCGACGCCAAGTCCGAAGGCAAGACCGACGGCAAGGCGCAGACGACGTTGCATGCGGATGCCGCGGTCCAGGCCGCTACCGCCGCCGAGCCTCATAAGGACGCCGGCTCTCACGCCGGCGCGGAGGAGACCGCCAACAATCATCGTGGCGTAGCGACCGACTCACCCGCTGCCGCGACGGCCGACAAGACGGCCGCCGCCACCGTCATGGCGAAGGCCGCCGATCTCGCGCCGCCGCCGACCCTGATGGCCGTGCAGGCGCCGGCGCACGCCGCGCAGACGCAGGGCGTCGCCGCGCTCGGGCCGAGCGCCCGCACCGAAACCACCACACCCGCCGTGCCGGTTGCCGGCGTCGCCTTTGAAATCACCAGCAAGGTGATGGCAGGCAAGAACCAGTTCGACATTCGCCTCGACCCGGCCGAACTCGGCCGCATCCATGTCCGCCTCGACGTCGACCGCGACGGCAATGTCGTCACGCACATGATCGCCGATCGTCCCGATACGCTCGACATGCTGCGCCGGGACACCGCCGGGCTCGAACGCGCGTTGCAGGATGCCGGCCTGAAGACGTCCGACAACAGCCTGCAGTTCTCGTTGCGCGACCAGCAGCAACAGCAACAGCAGAACAACAATGGCTCGAATACCGCCAACGTCGTGGTGGAAGACGAGCAGATGACCCACAACGAACCGGCGGCGCGCAATTACACCCGCTACAGCGGCCAACCCGGCGGACTCGATATCCGCGTCTAGACCATCAGAGCGACTTTAAGGAACGACCGATGAGCATCATTCCAGCGACCGCAACGACGGGCACCACCCCGACGACGTCGAGCACCAAGAACGTCGTCGACAACAGCACGCTGGCCGGCAATTTCACCACGTTCCTGACGTTGCTGACGACACAGCTCAAGAACCAGAACCCGCTCGAGCCGCTCGACACCAACCAGTTCACGGCGCAGCTCGTGCAGTTCGCGCAGGTCGAACAGCAAATGAAGCAGAACGAGCAGCTCGCCAGCCTGGTGTCGATGTCGAAAAGCGCCGAGGCGACCACGGCGCTGGCTTTTGTCGGCGCCACCGTCGTTGTCGACGGCTCGACCGCGCCGCTGACGGCGTCCGGCGCAACCTGGAGCTTCAACGTCGCCAAGCCGTCTACCGCCTCGATCGTTATCAAGGATTCGGCCGGCCAGACCGCCTATACCGGCACCTTCGCCGGCACGCCCGGCATGATGAACTTCACCTGGGACGGACGCGGGAATGACGGCAAGTCATGGCCGGCCGGCAACTACACGATGTCGGCAACCGCGGTCGATGCCAGCAACCAGAACGTCGCCATCTCGACTGAAGTGCAGGCCGCCGTCGACTCGGTCGATCTCACGCAGGACCCGCCGTTGCTGTCGATCAATGGCACGAACTACACGATGGACAAGATCAAGCGCGTCATGCGTTACGTGCCTCCGGCCACGACCCCGGCGACCTGATCGCCGCCGCCCCCGATACCAAACATCAAACCGCGCGCTTCAAGGCGCCGCGCCTTGTCGATCGCCTGGTCGATGGCCCGCTCCAGTGCCGTCATCTCGAACGGCTTGCGCAGAATATCGAAACTCGTATCGGGGGCCAGCGCCGCCTCGCTATAGCCGCTGGTCAGCAATACCGGCAGATCGGGAAAACGCTCGCGGCACAGATGCGCCAGCGCCATGCCGTCCATCGCGCCGGGCATGACGATATCGGAAAACATCAGATCGAAGGCGATGCCCTGCTCCAGATGACGCAGCGCCTCGGCCGCGTTCTCGGCGCGCACCACGCGATAGCCGAGCTGCTCGAGCAGCGCGGTGGTGACGTCGGCGACCTCGCGGCTGTCCTCGACGATCAGGACGGTGCCTTGCGCCGGCACACGCGCGGCTTCTTCGCTTTCGCCGGCGGCCTGCGCGGCCTGCGTCTGCGCGCGCGGTAGATAGATGGTGACGACGGTGCCGTTGCCCTCTTCGCTGGTCACCGTCACCGCGCCGCCGCTCTGATTGGCAAAACCATGCACCTGCGACAGGCCAAGGCCGGTGCCCTTGCCGACGGGCTTGGTGGTGAAGAACGGCTCGAAAACCCGCGCCAGAGTTTCCGGCGGGATGCCGGAGCCGGTGTCGATCAGCGCGATGGCGACGAAGTCGCCGATCAGCGAGTCGACCGAGGAGCCCGGCTGCAACACGACATTGCGCGCCTGGAGCGTGATGATGCCGCCGTTCGGCATGGCGTCGCGCGCATTGACCGCCATATTGACCAAAGCCAGTTCGAGTTCGCCGAGATCGGTCGTTACCGGCCAGATATCCGGCGCGGCGTCGCAGATGAATTCGATGGTGCCGCCGAGCGACGGCGCCAGCATGTCGCGCACCGCGTCGATGCGCTGGCGCAGATCGACCACCACCGGCATCAGTTGCTGGCGGCGCGAGAACGTCAGCAATTGCCGCGTCAGCCTTTCGCCACGCCCGGCGGCGGAACGGATCGCCTCGACCGCGTGGATATCCTTCTGCTCGCTCACCCGCTTTTGCAGGATCTGCGCATAGCCCGACACGATCATCAGCAGATTGTTGAAGTCGTGGGCGATGCCGCCGGTCAATTGGCCGAGCGCTTCCATCTTCTGCGATTGCGCCAGTTGCTCGCGCGTCTGCTCGAGCGCCAGTTGCGCGTCGTGCTGCGCGGTGATGTCGCGCACCAGCTTGGCAAAGCCGACCAGCCGGTCTTCCTCGTCGCGGATGGCGTCCATCACCACGCTGGCGAAGAAGCGGCTGCCGTCCTTGCGCACCAGCCAGGTCTGGCCTTCGTATTGGCCCTGCGCGGTGGCGGCCGCCAGCGCCTGCTCGCCGAGACCGGAGGCGCGCGCCTCCTCGGCCAGGAAAATGTCGAAGTGCCGGCCGGTAATCTCGCTGGCGCTGTAGCCCTTGAGACGCGCGGCGCCCTCGTCCCAACTGCTGACGCGGCCATCGGCGTCGAGCATGTAAATGGCGTAGTCGCGCGCGCCTTTGAGAAGAAATCGATAGTTCTCTTCGCTGTCGCGCAGCGCGCTCTCCGCTTCATACCGCGCGGTCACGTCGAGGCAGACGCCGAGCATGCGCACCGGCGCGCCTGTCTCGTCGCGCACGATCTCGCCGGCGCTTGCCAGATAACGCACGCCGCCGTCCGGCCGGATGATGCGTTCTTCGTGGCTGAAATCGATGCGCCCGCCGTCGAGCGCCTTGCCGATGCTCTGCTGCACCCGCTCGCGGTCGTCCGGATGCAGGAAGGCGACGAAGTCCTCGACCTTGCCCGGCGCGGTGTCACGGGCGACGCCGTAGATGTCCATCAGTTCGTCCGACCAGGTAACACGGTTTTCCCGGATATCCCACGACCAGCTTCCGAGATTTGCGAGGCGCTGGGCTTCGGCGAGATGGATATTGGCGTCGGCGAGCGCCGCGGTGCGTTCCTTGACGCGGGCATCGAGTTCGCTCTGGGTGCGGCGCAGGGTGTCTTCGGTCGCGCGGCGCGTGCCGGCGTCGGCGCTGAGCGCCAGCGACGGCACCGTGACGCTGATCATGAAAGTCAGCAGCAGCAGGAAGGACTCGTTCATGCCCGACTGGCCGAACGGGCCGGCCTGGCGGATCGTCGCCCAGATTGCGAACGCCGAGAGGATCAGCGCCACCGTCGCGGTGTCTCGTGGGCCGCGCCGCAGCGCCGCCCAGACCAGCGGCACGATCGCCAGGAAGCCGAGCGCCTTGGTGTATTCCGACAAAGGCAGCAGCGGGCTGAACGCCAAGATGCCGACCGCCACCGTGAGGCCGAGCACGGCGGCGACCGCGCGCAGTTCGGTGGCGTCGAAACGCCAGCCGCCCTCAAGCGCCCGCGCCCACAAGACGATCACCGGCGCCACCACCAGGGCGCCCGCGGCGTCACCCAGCCACCAGGTCACCCAGATCGGCGTCAGTTTGTCGGCAGGCGCAAGGCCCGCCAGGAACAAGGTGCCGACGCCAATGCTGGCGCTGATGACAGTCGCCGGCACAAAGCTGATGGCGGCGAATTTAGCGACGCCGGCCGGAGTGCTGAAGGCGTCGCTGCCGCCGGCCCAGCGCGTGATGAGAAAACCGCCAACAACGGCCTCCAGCGTATTGCCGACTGCGATCGCGGCGGATGTCCCCAGCGTGCCGGCAGTGGTGGCGTTGGCGGCGAAAGCGCCGATGAAGATCGCCGGCCAGACGCGCGGACCGCTCAAAAGCACCACCGCCAGCGCCAGTCCTGTCGGCGGCCAGATCGGGCTGGCGCTCGGATTGATCGACGCCAGACGCAGGCCGAGCTTGGCCAGCAAAAAATAAGCGACCGCAACAACGATCAGCGTAGCGACGTAGCGGCCGCGCGAAGCCCAATCCGACGGAGCCGCACCAGGGAACTTTTCCACGCGCCATCCCCCTGAAAACGTCAATCTAGCTGGTAATATTGCACTTGAAACCCCGTCGCTGTGAGTTCCAAATAGCCTTCCGGCGATCCCAAGAGTAACCAAAACGTTAGCAAATACCGGGCAAACTTTTCCTGTTCCGCGCTTTAAGCTTAGGCAAATTTTAAGTCGCGGCCTGTAGTTTTTCCCGTAGTTGCAGTCACCAGTAACAGTCAGTCCCGTGTCTTTGTGAGTATACCAATGACCGAACCCCACCGCCCGAGGGTCAAATACGTCATCGGGCCCGATGGCAGTCCGCTTACCATCGCGGACCTGCCGCCGCCGACAACGAAACGCTGGGTCATCCGCCGCAAGGCCGAGGTGGTTGCAGCCGTCCGTGGCGGATTGCTCTCCCTCGAGGAAGCCTGCGCGCGTTACACCCTCACCGTCGAAGAATTCCTGTCCTGGCAGTATTCGATCGACCAGCACGGCCTGGCCGGCCTGCGCACCACGCGCATCCAGCAATATCGCCAATAGCCGTCGCTCTCGGCTCCCCTTTCAAAACGCCGGTCCCAGGTCATCCTGGGGCCGGCGTTTTCGCATGTGGATTGCACAGCCGGTAGCGGTGGGTCATCGCGTGAGTTGGCGCGTCACAACGCGCGCCGATTGAATAAAGGCCTTGCAGCCCAACTCGTTAACCAGACGCTAACCATATACTGGGCAAAACTTGCCGGGTACGCGCGAACCAGCGCAGCTCGACCAGGACAAACCAGTGCAAGGCTTTTTCGACTTTGTGAAATCGCTGGGTGCGGCCCGAATGGCGGCGATGGCCGCAGTGACGCTGGCGCTGATCGGCTTCTTCACCTTCCTGATGATCCAGATGAACACGCCGACCATGGTGCCGTTGTTCACCGACCTGTCGGTCGAGGACTCCAGCGCGATCATCAAGGACCTCGAACGCCAGGCGATCGACTACCAGATCAAGAACGACGGCGCGATCGTCATGGTGCCGAAGGACAAGGTCGCCCGCCTGCGCATGAAGCTGGCCGAATCCGGCCTGCCCAAAGGCGGCGGGGTCGGCTACGAGATTTTCGACAAGTCGGACGCGCTCGGCGCAACTTCTTTCATCCAGAACATCAATCACCTGCGCGCGCTGGAAGGCGAACTGGCCCGCTCCATCCGCGGCCTCGACCGCGTCTCGGCGGCGCGCGTCCATCTGGTGCTGCCGGAGCGCCCGCTGTTCTCGCGCGACAAGGTCGCGGCTTCGGCCTCCATCGTGCTGAAGGTGCGCGGCGCGCTCGAACCGCAGCAGGTACGCGCCATTCGCCATCTGGTGGCGACCGCCGTCAACGGCATGAAGCCGGAACGCGTCTCGGTGATCGACGAGACCGGCCGCCTGCTTGCCGATGGCTCGGCGCAGGAAAACAACATGAGCGGCGTCAGCGCCGACGAGCGCAAAACCGCCTACGAAAACCGCCTGCGCGATCAGGTCGAAGCCATCGTCTCCTCGGTGGTCGGCCCCGGCAAGGCGCGCGTCCAGCTCAATGCCGATTTCGACCTCAACCGCGTGACCCAGACCTCCGACAAGTTTGATCCGGACGGCCGCGTGGTGCGCTCCAGCCAGACCCGCGAAGAACAGTCGAATTCGCAAGATGGCAAGGAAGGCGGCCCGGTTTCGGTCGCCGGCGAGTTGCCGGGCAGCAACAAGGACGGCAGCAGCGCCGGCGGCGGTCAGCGCGACCAGAGCAAGAAGACCGAGGAAATCGTCAATTACGAGATCTCGCGCACCACCAAGACCGAAGTCATCGAGGCCGGCCGCGTCAACCGCATCTCGGCCGCCGTCCTGGTCGACGGCCGTTACGTCAAGGACCCGAAAGGCGAGATGGTCTATCAGCCGCGCGCCAAGGAAGAGATCGACCGTATCGCCGCGTTAGTGCGCACCGCGATCGGCTTCGACGCCAAACGCGGCGACCAGATCGAAGTGGTCAATCTGCGCTTCGCCGATACCGGCGCGCCGATATCGGCCGGCGAAAGTCTCGGCTGGATGAAATATTTCCAGTTCACCAAGGACGACATCATGGGCGCCGCCGAAAAGGGCGTGATGGCGCTGCTCGGCCTGATCGTGCTGCTGATGGTGGTGCGGCCGCTAGTGCGCCGCGTCGTCACGCCGGAAAATCCGGCGCTCGGCAAAGCCGGCATGGCCGGCATGGCCGGTGTCGCCGGCGCTCTCGGCAGCGGCGGCCAGTTCGGCCCGGACGGCCAGCCGCTGAACGGCGGCGGCAATGGCGACAGCCTGACTAACACCAGCGGCACCAATATCGCCATCGTCGGCGGCGAGGACACCGTGGCCATTTCCAACCGTACGTCGGCGATGATCGACGTCGCCAAGGTGCAGGGCCAGGTCCACGCCCAGTCGGTGCAGAAGGTCGGCGAACTCGCCGAGAAGAACCCGCACGAGGCGGTCTCGGTCATCCGTAGCTGGCTTCACGAGGACGCGGCCTGATGCCTTCAGTCTACGACAAAGATAACGAGAAGCCGGACGTGGTCCGCCAGGACATCGGCGGTCTGATGGCCGAACTGGCCAGCCGTCCGAACGTGGCGCAGAGCAAGCGCAAGCTCACCGGCCCGGAACGCGCAGCGGTGCTGATGCTGGCGCTCGGCGAGCAGTACGGCGGCAAGATATTCAGCATGCTCGACGACGACGAGCTGCGCGAGATTTCCATCGTGATGTCGCAGCTCGGCGCGATCCAGGCCGAGGAGGTCGAGCAGCTGCTGCTGGAATTCGTCGGCCGCCTGTCGGCGTCCGGCGCGCTGCTCGGCAACTACGACGCCACCGAGCGGCTGTTGCAGCAATATCTGCCGAAGGATCGCGTCGGCGGCATCATGGACGAAATCCGCGGGCCGGCCGGCCGCAACATGTGGGAAAAGCTCGCCAACGTTCAGGAAGAAGTGCTGGCGAACTACCTCAAGAACGAATACCCGCAGACCGTCGCGGTGGTGCTCTCGAAACTGCGCCCCGAGCACGCCGCGCGCGTGCTGTCGATCCTGCCCGAGGACATGTCGCTCGACTGCGTCACCCGCATGCTGAAGATGGAAGCGGTGCAGAAGGACGTGATCGAGCGCGTCGAACAGACGCTGCGCACCGAATTCATGTCCAATTTGTCGCAGAAGCGCCGCCGCGACGCCCACGAGGTGATGGCCGAGATCTTCAACAATTTCGACCGCCAGACCGAGACCCGCTTCCTCACCGCGCTGGAAGAGGAAAACCGCGATGCGGCCGAGCGCATCAAGGCGCTGATGTTCACCTTCGACGACCTGATCAAGCTCGATGCCGGCTCGGCGCAGACTTTGATGCGCAACATCGACAAGGACAAGCTCGCCATCGCGCTTAAAGGCGCGACCGAGAAGGTGCGCGAATTCTTCTTCAAGAACATGTCGACCCGCGCCGCCAAGATGCTGGTCGACGACATGGGCGCGCTCGGCGCGGTGCGCCTGCGCGACGTCGACGAGGCGCAGACGCTGCTGGTCAATATCGCCAAGGATCTGGCGGCGAAGGGTGAAATCCTCATCGCCAAGAGCCAGGGCGACGACGAATTGATTTACTAAGGATCGTTAAGCGAATGAAACCTGCTGCCAAATACATGTTCGATGAGGACTTCGCCCCGGGCGGGGCCAAGCCGACCATGACCGTGGTCGAGCACGAACGCCGCAGCGCCGATGCCGAGGCGGTCGCGCATCGCAAGGGCTTCGAGGCCGGGCAGGCGCAGGCCCGTACCGAAGCGTCCGAGTGCATCGCGCGCGCGCTGACCCAGATCGCCGACAGCATGGCGCGCCTGCACGGCGCGCTCGGCGGCATCGAGGCGAAGCTGGAGACCGAGGCGGTGCAGGTCGCGGTTTCTGTCGCGCGCAAGCTGGCGCCGGAACTGGTGGCGCGCGAACCGCTCGTCGAGATCGGCGCGCTGGCCGGCGAATGCTTCCGCCAGTTGGTGACGACGCCGCAGATTTCCATTCACATCGGCGCCGACATATTCGACGCCGCGAAACACGAACTCGAAGAGATCGCGCGGCTGCGCGGCTTCGACGGACGCCTCAGCGTGCACAGCGACGCAGCCATTGTGTCGGGCGACTGCCGCATCGAATGGGCCGACGGCGGCGTCAACCGCGACACCGCCGCGACCCTTGCCGCTATCGATGACGTGGTCGGCCGCTATGTCGCGGCACGCACCGCGCCGCTGAACTAAACAGGCTTTTGGAGACTATGCGATGAGTGACGACGACACCAAGGTACCGCTCCCCGACCTCGAGAATGGCGAGGTTCAGGTGCAGGACGCGGGCTCGCTCGCGCCGTCGCAGCCGGACTCGGTGCATCGCGGCGCCGCCGATCTGGAAGCCTTGTTCGATGTGCCGGTGCAGGTCTCGGCGGTGCTCGGCCGCGCCCGCATGGATGTCGGCGAACTCCTGCGGCTCGGCCCCGGCGCCGTGCTGGAACTCGACCGCAAGGTCGGCGAAGCGATCGACATCTACGTCAACAACCGCCTGGTGGCGCGTGGCGAAGTGGTGCTGGTCGAAGACAAGCTCGGCGTGACGATGACGGAAATCATCAAGTCGGAAAAGAACTAAAGCCCGAGAAGCGGGCGGACATAACCTGGACTTCGGAGCACGATCATGCGCCTTTTAATCGTCGGCACTTTGGGCGGACAACTCACCATCGCCAGCAAAATCGCGATGGACAAGGGCGCCTCGGTCACCCACGCCGAGTCAAACGACCAGGCGCTCGCCGTGCTGCGCTCCGGGCGCGGCGCCGATCTACTGTTCGTCGATGTCAACCTCGACATCCGCGATCTGGTCGACCGGTTAGACGCCGAACGCATCCACGTCCCGATCGTCGCCTGCGGCGTCACCAACGACGCCCGCGCCGCGGTGCGCGCCATTCACGCCGGCGCCAAAGAATACATCCCGCTGCCGCCCGACCCGGAACTGATCGCGGCGGTGCTGGCCGCCGTCACCGATGACAACCGCGAGATGATCTACCGCGACGACGCCATGGCGTCCGTCGTCAAGCTCGCCCAACAGATCGCCGGCTCCGACGCCTCGGTGTTGATCACCGGCGAAAGCGGCACCGGCAAGGAAGTGCTGGCGCGCTACGTCCACGCGCGCTCGAACCGTTCCAAGAAGCCGTTCATCACCGTCAACTGCGCGGCGATTCCGGAAAACCTCTTGGAATCCGAATTGTTCGGCCATGAGAAAGGCGCCTTCACCGGCGCCCTTGGCCGCCGTATCGGCAAGTTCGAGGAAGCCAATGGCGGCACGCTGCTGCTCGACGAAATTTCCGAAATGGACGTGCGCTTGCAGGCCAAGCTCTTGCGCGCCATCCAGGAGCGCGTCATCGACCGCGTCGGCGGCGGCAAGCCGGTGCCGGTCGATATCCGCATCATCGCCACCTCGAACCGCAACCTGACTGATGCGGTGCGCGCCGGCACGTTCCGCGAAGATCTGATGTTCCGCCTCAACGTCGTCAACCTGAAGATCCCGCCGTTGCGCGAACGCCCGGCCGATATATTCGAACTGGCGACGCACTTCATCAAGAAATACTCCGATGCCAACGGCCTCGCGGTGCGTCCGCTGTCGGTCGACGCGCGCCGCGCGCTCAACACCGCGCGCTGGCCGGGCAATGTCCGCGAACTGGAGAACACGCTGCACCGCGCGGTGCTGCTGTCGAGCGGCGCTGAGATTGGCGTCGACGGCATTCTGTCGCCCGATGGCGCCAGGCTGGATCAATCGCGCGGCACCGGGCTTGCCGAACAGGCGGCGCTTGCCGCCGAGCAGGTCACCCGCGGCCTCGTCGGCCGCACCGTGGCCGAAGTCGAGCGCGACCTCATTCTGGAGACGCTCAAGCACTGCCTCGGCAACCGGACCCATGCCGCCAACATCCTCGGCATCTCGATCCGCACCTTGCGCAACAAGCTGAACGAATATTCCGCCGACGGCGCGCCGATCCCGCCGCCGCATGGTGGCGAAATGCGCAGCGTGGCGTAAAGCGCACGGGCTTTGAATTAAACGCAGCCGGCGGGACCCCTCGCCGGCTGTTTGCGTTCCTGCATGGAACCGTCTGCCCTACCCGCCGTTATTGGCCCATGGTAAGGGCACTTCTCTGTCACAATTCGAGCGCTGGCACCGAAGGCAAGGACAAGGACAGCATATTGGCTGCCTTGAAGCTTGCCGGCTACGACGCCTCCTATGTCTCGGTAAAGGATGACGATTTCAAGAAGACGCTGGCCAAGAGCGTCGACCTGATCGTCGCTGCCGGCGGCGACGGCACGCTCGCCACGGTGCTGACCAGCCTTCAGGATCGCAAGACGCCAGTCGCAATCCTGCCGCTCGGCACCGCCAATAATTTTGCCCGGTCTCTGGGCATTGCGGGGACACCACAAGAACTGGTCGAGACCTGGACGCTGGATCGTTATGTCGACGTCAATATCGGCTCGGTCACTGGTTACTGGGGCACCACGCTGTTTCTGGAAAGCTACGGCGTCGGCGTTTTTCCCGCCTTCCTCGAAGACGTCGCCAAGCGCAAGAAACCGAAGGGCGCCGGCAACCTGCTCAAGGGCCGCGAAGCCTTTCAGGACACGCTCAAGGACGCCAAACCTTTCGACGTCCTCGTCAAGATGGACGGCAAGACCTACGAGAAAACACTGCTCGGCGTCGAAGTGGCGAATATCGCGTTCACCGGCCCCGGCCTGCCGATCGCCGCGAAAGCAGATCTTGGCGACGGCAAGCTCGACGTTGTCTTTTTCGAGACTGCGGACCGCAAAAAACTGATCAAATGGATCGACTCGCCGCAAGTTGAGATGCCGCCAGTCACCTTGCGCAAGGCAACCGAGGTTTCACTGACCTGGACCGATCAGCCGGCCCGCGTCGATGACCAGTATTTCTCCGCCATCGACAAGGAGCAGACGGTCGAGATCGTCTGCGAGGAAAAGCCGGTCCACATTCTGATGCCGGTCAAGCATCCGGTGCAGAAGGCCCATGAGAAGAAGGCGGCCTCGGCATGAAAACCACCGCCAAAGCCAACCAGCCCGACACGCCGGCCAAAATGCCGCCGCTCAAGCCGGTGGAGAAGAAGCCGGCGCCGAATGCCGACGTCGCCATATCGCGCGAGAAGCTGCGCGAGATAGAGTCTTTGGCCATCGAACTCGCCGGCATCGCCGGCGCGGAAATCACCAAGGCGGTCGGCGGCCTGCTTGCGGTGCGCTACAAGACCGGCGCCAAGGAAGACCAGTGGAAGGACCCGGTGTCCGACGTCGACCAGAAGGTCGAGCGCATCATCCGCGAGCGCCTCGCCGAAAACTTCCCCAAGCACGACATCATCGGCGAAGAGAGCACCGATCGCCCGGCCAAGAGCGATTTCATCTGGTCGGTCGATCCGATCGACGGCACG
>JAUSBQ010000338.1 GCA_030651965.1 Pseudolabrys sp.
CGGCCACAGCCGAAGCACGGTCGCCATGTCCGCCTGGCTTTTCATTTCGCATCGCGACGGCGTAGACCTTGGCCGGATCGACAAGCGCGCTCCGCTCGTCCAGCAGGGACTCCGGCGCTGCGCCGAGAATCCGGGGCCGAATTCGGTCCAGTAGAATGCCCCGTTGCGCATAGCGACCGATGGAATTGAACCCGATCCCCACCACAGGACGCCCGTCGCGCACAACATCGCTGATGACTGCCACGAGCGAGACGTCATGATCGTCAAAGGAAACGACCGCATTGGATACTGCCCCTTCGAGCTTCACGCTATGCGTCACGATGTCGAGTATCTTCACTCAGGCACTCCTGGCATGGACGTTCGTTCTAATTGCCGGCGCTCAAGATTTCCGGACGGCGGCGAGGCCGCGTTCCTTCATCCGGACCAACCGTGTCAAGGTCTCGTTGACCGGTGCCTCTAGCCCGACCTTCGCGGCCTCGCGGGGAATAGCGCCGTTGATGTAGTCGATCTCGCTCGCCCGCCCGGCCTCATGATCGAGCAGCATGGACGGCTTCGCCGCCCGCATCCGCCCGGCAAAGGCGCGCACATGGGCGACGGGATCGGGTATGTCGATGGCGATGCCGCGCGCACGAGCCACTGTGGCCGCTTCGATGGCGGCGGCGCGGCTGATATGGCCGATCTCCGGATCGTCCATCGCCTCGCCCACTGTCAGACCCGTCAGCGCGCAAGGTGCACTGTAGGCGACATTGCAGATCAACTTGTCCCATTGCATCGCGGCGATGTCGTGGGCGGCCTCAGTGCGAAAACCGGCAGCGCTCCAGACGGAGACGGCCCGCTCCACTTCCGCGAACGCAAGCCCCGCATAGGCCCCCATGCGGATCACCTGCATGCCGTTGTGATGTGCGTGCCCCGGCCCTTTGAGCGAAGCGCCGAAGCCGCCAGCGATGCCGACGATCAGCCGGCCGGGGTCAACCGTCGCCGCCGCGTCGTCCGCCGCGCCGAGGCCATTCTGGATGGTGATAACCAGCGTGTCGGGACCAACGAGCGCGCTTGCCGCCTTCGCAGCGGACCTCGCAGCTGCCGACTTGACGGCGATGATCATCATCTCAACGGTTTCACCCTCCGGGACGCTTTCGAACGCGCGAATGTGTACCTTCCGGTGTCCGCTGGCGCCGTCGACCACCAAGCCATCGCGGTTGATTGCCGCCACGTGTGCGGCCCATCTGTCGATCGCCAGCACCTCATTGCCAGCGTCGGCCAACAGGGCGGCATAGACCGACCCCATTGCACCGCATCCAATGACTGCGATTTTCATCGTTCATCTCTCTTCAGAGTTTCGGGTTGCTACCCACGGTCCGTGCGGTGGCGGCACGGTCGCGCGCGCGGCGACGGTCGCGCACAATCCGCATCGCCATCGTGGCCAGGCTGAAGGCCACTAGCAACAGCAACACCAGTGACACCGGCCGGTGAAGGAAGGTCCACAGGTTGACACCGCCAAAGGTCTGGTAGGTACGCAGCAGTTCCGCATCGAGGATCGGCCCGAGCACGATGCCTAAGACTACCGCGATCAGTGGGTACTCGAACCGACGCAGAAGAATGCCAAGCGCGGCGAAGATCGCCATGAGCACCACGTCGAACATCAGCAGATGTACGGCATAGGTTCCAGCGATAGAAAAGATAGCGACGATCGGAATCAAAACGCTCGTCGGGATCTGCACGATCTTTGCGGCCCAGAACGAGACCAGCAGCCCCACGCCCACCAGACAGACCGAGGTGACAAACTGGGCGAGCATCACGCCGTAGACAAGTTCCGGCTGCTCCATAAATAATCGTGGACCGGGGATCAGTCCTTGTAGCATCAGCGCGCCGATCAGGACCGCGGTGGCGAGCCCGCCGGGAATACCCAGCGCCAGCATGAGCGCCAGCGCTCCGCCTTCCGAGGCGTTGTTGGCAGATTCCGCGCTGATTAGCCCCTCGGGCGCGCCATTGCCGAATTCTTCGGGCGTAGCAGAGGCACGCTTGGCCTCGTTGTAGCTGACGATACTGGCGATCGTGGCGCCGGCTCCGGGCAAGGCACCGATCAGCACGCCGATGCCGCAAGACCGCATCAACGCCACCGGATAGGCATAGGTGTTGCGGACGCCTCGCAACATTTGAGCCCAAGCGGAAGCGGTGCTGTCCGACGTTCCCATCCGGGACTCGGTCACATGGGCCTTCTGCAGCATGTAGAAGAGTTCGGAGAACCCGATCAGACCGATCAGGGCCGGGATGATCGAAATCCCGTCCATAAGCTCGAAATGTCCGAACGTCCCCCGAACGGCGCCCGTCGAAGACATACCCGTGGTGCTGATGAGCACGCCGAACATGCCGGCAATCATCGCTTTGAGGAAACTTTTGTCGAGTGACGCGATGATGGTGATTCCAAGGACGCCAACGAGGAACATCTCGGGCGGACCGAACTTCAGCGCGAAGAGGACGATGAGCGGCATGACCAGAATGAGAAAGAACGAGCCGACGAGATTACCCGTCGCCGAAGCCCCCACGGAGGTGCCTAGCGCCTCGTAAGCCCGCCCCTTGCATGTCATCGGAAAGCCATCGAGCCCGGTCATGATGGCCTGTGGCGAACCAGGAATGTTAAGCAGGATCGACGAGATCGACGCGCCGAAGTTACCACCCGCATATATGGCCGTTAGGAAGACGATCGCCACGAGTGGCGGCATCGGAAAGGTCAGCGGCAGCATGACGCTTATCGCCAGCGGCGTGCTGAATCCGGGGATTGCGCCGGTGACGATGCCAAAGAGCAGCCCCAAAAGAAGCATCACCATGAGGTGCCAGTGCATGAGTAGCGACGCGCCGGCAGCGATAGAAGAAAAATCAAACATATCGTCTCCGTCACTTCTGCGGATCGGGCCCGGCGCGCGGGTTCAGATCAGGTGTCCTGTCGGGAGCGGCAGCTTGAGATAGTGCTCCATCCCAATCCAGATCAGCCCGACGAGAATAGTCGGCGTCAGCACCAGTAGCGGCACCGACCGCACACCGAGCACCAGAAGCATCAGGAAGATGTAGGTCAGCGTCGAGGTGACAAAGCCCAAGACGGGAATCGACCAGATGCAAACTCCCGTCAGGATGAGGAAAGCCACCGATTTGGTCAGATCGAACTTCTGCGGCGGCTCTTCCAGTTCGGCGGTCTCACTTTGCTGCGCCCGAACCGTGTCGGCCAGACGCAGGGCCGCATAACTCACGCAGCAAACCAGCAGCAGCCAGTAGACGGGCCCTATCAGCAGAAGATTCGTGTCGGGCCCGGGCAGGCGAGCAACACTCACATAATATTGTGTCGCATAGCCGAGAAACAGCACGGGGACGATCATCTCGCCCGCGAAGCGAGACCAGGGTCTGGTAGTCTTGATAGAAATCATGGCGGCCTCAAAGATTTCCAGTCGCCCGCCCGGGCCGACGTCAGCAGCAGCCCGGGCGAATCGGAACTGACTCTTACTTGTTAGACAAGACGTCCTTGAATCGCTCCACGAGCTGCTGCATAGACTGAGCCAGTTTCGTGGATTCGTCGGGGCCGACGTAGCCCGAGATGACGTCGGTACCGGTGGACTTCAGGTAAGCTTGGTATTCCTTGCTCTCGAAGGTCTCCTTGTAGCTTTTGACCAGCTTGGCGAACTCCTCCGGATGCTTCTTCGCGAAGGCAGCATGCACCGCTACAAAGCGGGCGTCTCCGATTTGCGGCACGTTGAGATTCGGGTAGGCCTTCACGAACGGAACAGCCTTGTCGAGTCCGGGAAACGGCTTCGCCGATGCGACGGCGAGCACCTTCGCACGATCGCCTAGTGACAGATCGCCATGCGCGCCGGAAATGGTGATGTCGCTGTGATTGCCCAGCATGTTGGTGCGCAATTGGCCGCCGCTGTTGAAGGTGACGACGCGCACCTTAAGATTCAGTTCCTGAATCATGGCGAGCCCAAATAGCGACGTACCGCCGCCGAGAATCATTCCCGCCGATAGCGTGCCGGGTTTGGCGCGCGCCTCGTCAACGAAATCGCTCAGGCTGTTGAAACGCGAATTAGCGCTGACGACAACATCACCGTAATCACGCTGCTCGAAGTTCACGAAAGCGAAGTCGTTCAGGCTGAAATCGGCGCGCTGCACCACCGTATTGATGCTGAGCGTCGGTTGGATTCCGACGAATAGAGTTTGGCCGTTGGCCGGTGCGTTCAAGAACGTCTTGGCACCCAACAGGCCGCTGGCTCCGGGGCGGTTCTCGACGATAATCGAAACGCCGTCGAGATGCTTTTCCCAATATTGCGCCAGTCCGCGCGCGAAGCGGTCGATCGACCCCCCGGCGCCGAAGGGTACAATCATGGTGATGTTTCCGCTCGGCCACCCGCCGGCGGACGCCGGTCCGGTAACCGCCACGAGCCCGAGCGCCGCCGAAACAGCAATCGCTTTCCAATTTGGCATTGTGTTTTCCTCTCCCAAACATTGTTTTTTGGCCAGCGCGAACGCGGTGACGCGCGTAAGACCGTACGCAGACCTTATGCACACGTGTACATCTTATCAAAACATGATAAATTGTGTCAAGACACCAGCGGGGCCGATTGAGATTGCCGCGGCGAACGGGAGAGCTATTCGATGGTGGATGAGCGCGGCGTCAAAGCCGGACAGATCACAATCAAGGACATCGCCCAGACACTCGGCGTATCCCACGCCACCGTGTCGCGTGCGCTGCACGACTCTCCGCTTATCAGCCAATCGACCAAGTCACGAATTCGCGCCATGGCGGCTGAATTGGGTTATATCCCGGACAGTGCGGCGAGAGTGATGCGCGGCGGGGCGTCCAACATCGTTGGCTTCATCCTGCCTGACGTGCAGAACCACTTTTACAGCACGATTGCAAAGGTCTTGGCCGAGGCAGTCGCGCCCGCGGGCTTGCAACTGGTGCTGGCAATTTCTGGAGACGACCCGGAGCAGGAACTTCGCCACGTCAAGGAATTACGCCGCGCCCGCGCAAAGGGCATCGTGATAACCCCCGTTGCCCGGATGCTGTCCGAAACCTCCGCCTTGCTACGCGAAATGCGCGTGGTCCAGTTGGTCCGTTCGCACCCAGACGTTGTTGGCGATGTCGTGGCTGCTCAGGATGCTGCAGCAACCCGCATGTCCACGAAGCACCTTCTGTCACTCGGGCACCGTCGGATTGCCTATCTGGGAGGGGGCGCCGAAACGCTGAGCACCGGTCTTCATCGGCTCGAGGGGTATCGTAGCGCCATGGCTGGTGTAGCGGATGCGGTACCCGCATATAAGCTAATCCCACCGCACCCGGAGAACGGCTATCTCGCCTCCATGGAGCTGCTGCGCGGCATCGTCAAGCCGACCGGGCTGGTAATCGGCAGTTCGCAGCTCGCGCTTGGCGTTCTGCGGGCGTGTAGCGAAATCGGGTTAACGGTGCCAACGGACCTGTCGCTGGTCAGCTACGATGATCCCGACTGGCACCAACTGTGGGGCCCAGGTATTAGTACAATCGAATTGCCGATCCGAGAGATGGCCCATTTCGCAGCAAGGAAGATCTATCTTCCAGATGCCGGCACAGTCGATGCCAGCAACGTCCTGATCGATGAGTTGGAGCACGGCCAGAGCTTTTCCTTCCCCGTCCGGCTGCGTGAACGAGGGAGTTGCAGGGAAATTTGTGCCGTGAACTCCAGCATTCGATGATGGGCTAACCGCGCCGCCAAATTCCAGGCCTGAAGGTGGCCGCGCCAGGACATTTTCAATGCGCCATAAAGAGAAGAAAGATCCGGTCGCGAAGGCGGTGCCGTCAATCTCGCGGC